>CAYNGN010000154.1:0-6552 GCA_964396615.1 uncultured Thiothrix sp.
AGCAGCGAGTGATCGTGTTTTTGTTTATGTCAATGGCAAAAATGTCGTGGAAAATAGTAAGGTGTTAAGTGTTCAGCTAGAACAGCTTGATCGTGGTGAGCATAGTATCTTTGCTGTCGTGCGCAATGATAACGGCGATGTGTTGATTAATAGTAATACAGTGACTTTTAATGTGCTACGTAGTTCAACGATCCAATAGTATAGATATTCACTTATTAAATTTCCGTCTCCTCGCTTAGGTGATGGACTTGCATGGGATACGCTTAAAAAACAAAGTGTTGAGGTATTTTCTAAATATGTTACCGAAGGGAATGGTTGAATGATCGCTAAAAGGGGAAGTGGTGTTCAATCTACCCAAGAAATAGAAAGCATGGTTAAGTATATGCTTTCTACCCTTGAGCCAAGTCTTGATTAACTCGCTTTTTGTAGCGCGGGGTCATTGCATTGAAGGGCTGTTTTTAAGGTGTCTATTTCATCCATTAATTCCAGTGCTAAGGCAATACCCGCAAGATTAATGCCTAAATCGTGTTTCAATCGTAGTGCTTTATTAGCACGAATGAGAGAATGACTTTCAAAGCGCCATTGACTAACCGTTTGCCCTTTGCAGGGAGATATAATGCCATGATCAACCAGTTTGATCATGGCTTTTTCTTGAGTATGGCAATGGTCACATAACTCCACCAAACTCAGTTTTGGCGACTCTTCCAGAATATAGCCTGTTAAAATCACTTGTATTGCCATGATGATGCTCCTTAAAATAAATAACTACGTGGATTGTAGTCCAGTTCTTTTTGCATTTGCTCATAAAGTGCTTTTGCTTTGGGATCTGTTGAAGGTGGAATGGATACCTGTAACACAACATAAAAATCACCCATCTGTTTACTGGGTAAACCGCGTCCTTTTAAACGTAATTTTCGTCCTTGTTGTGAGTTAGCAGGAATAGTCATACCTACTTTTCCTGTTGGCGTAGGGATTTCAATTTTTGCGCCTAGTGCTAGTTCCCAAGGGGTAACGGGAAGGTTGAGGTAAATATCGTTGCCATCTGTTTTATAAATGGGGTGTTCATTAAAGGTGACTTCTAATAATAAATCACCTGCGGGAGCATCGCCTATTCCTGCGCTGCCTTGTTTAGCAAGGCGGATGGTTTGTCCTGCTTTAATCCCTTTGGGGATTTTAACCTTGAGAGTACGTTGTTGGTTGCTGACCTGTCCACTTGGGTCTATTTCAGGCATTTGTAAGGTAAAGGAACGGGTTGTACTGTTGATCGAGTCTTCGAGATCAATGCTGACTTTTGCGCGGATATTGTCACCTTTGCTATTGTGTGTTTGACCTGATGAGGGTGAGGCTCCCGCATGAGAATGACCAAATAAGTCAGCAAAGAAACTACTGAAATCGTGTTTGCTGCTATGGGGATGACTGCCAGTACTAAAATCAACATTATCCTGCCAATTAGGGGGCGGCTGGAAACCTTCTGAACCGTATTGCCCATGTTGACCTTTTTCGCCGAGAAGATCATAAGCGTCACGTTTCTCTTGGCTTTTAAGTACCTCGTAGGCTTCGTTCACTTCTTTAAATTTTTCCTCAGCATTATTCTCTTTGCTCACATCAGGGTGATATTTGCGTGCAAGTTTGCGATAGGCGCGTTTAATGTCGCTTTTTTGAGCATTACGCTCGATACCGAGAATATTGTAATAATCTTTATATTCCACTATGTTATCCTTATATTTTTCATTGCTTCAGCTTAATGGATTGACTCTATTAAGGATTGTCTCTGCATAAAATGGCTAAAAAGGTTGATGTGAATCAATGTAATAATCACCTGTTTTTGATAGTCTTTTATACAGGCTATTCAGTCAATAGGATACTGATATAGCTTTCCCCTATCAAAGAGAAGAAGTATTGCAATGAAACAACAAAGTATAGGCATGATTATAGTGATCTATTTTGGTTTTGGAACGCTTATAGGGATATTTTTGGCTTTATTTGCGCTGGCTATTTCAAACAGCTAGATCACTCATCATGATTTGCCTGACAGCGAGACAACGCATACTCATCAGTCTTAAGGGATAAAGAACTTCACTAGTATGAGTTTTTTCCTCTATCTTGAGTATACTTATTTTATAACCGCTATTTTAATTTACCCTCTAGGAGATTTACATGACATTACAAATTACAACCTATATAGCAACGGTTGCGTTATTCGCACTTTCTGGAACCGTATTAGCCGAAATGATGGATGGTGTTACTGATGCGGCAGGTTCTGGGCAGGGAACAGGAAATGCACAAGGTGCATCACAAGGTTCTGGTAAAGGCGCAGGTGATGCGGCAGGAAATGCTAAAGGTTGGGGAACAGGTAAGGGTGATGCTGATGGTGCAGTAGATTTTTCCGTTAATTTTAAAGGAAAAGGTCGTACCAATATGGACAGTAAAATGTCAGCTGATGGTCAGGGCAATTCTACAGGCTCTGTTGCGGGTGATGGCTCAGGTTCAGGCAATACGGTTGGTAATATGCAGGGAAATACGCAAGGTAGCAATAACAGTAATGGAAGTGGCTCAAATATGCCTTGGGGAAATAATGGCTGGGGTAATGGCGGTAATATGCCATGGGGAAATGGTGGTAATATGCCATGGGGCAATAGTGGCTATGCACCCGTACAAGGTTATCAGATGCCAATGCAGCCACGTATGATGCCACAGCAACAACGTCCTCGTGTAATGACTGGTTCAGGTCTTTCTTTTGAACAGCAACAAGCACAAATGGATAAAATGCGTAAACAGTTTGAAGCAATGGCACAACAAATTGCAGCAAAACAGAAAGCATTAACGGAAGCGCATAATAAAGCACAGGCGGCTGTGAAAGCTGCTCCTGTTCCAGCACCAGCAGTTGAGACAAAATAATCCATAGGGTTTGCTGGGTTCGTTAGCGTGAATGTAATTATCTGAACATCTATATGGCAGTGGTTAATGTATTTTAACAGCTGCCTTTTTTTCAGAATTCATAATCCACCCTTAAAATTCACGTGAACGTGTCACTTAAGTGACAGCATGAATAAGCACCTCGTGTTACTTTCTCTGCAGAAAATATCCCATTAATGAACTATATTTAGTATGACAGAGGGCTTGAAGAGCGATAATTCCCCCTTAGATTCGTTCTTCCCCTCTGTTGTAAGGAAACGTTTAAATACAAGGAGTATGATGCGATGAAGTTACACATAATAACCTTTCCAATTTTCCTTGCCCTGTCTTTGTCAAATAGCGTATATGCTGATTGGCTTGATGGTGTAAGCAATGGATCAGCCCAAGGATCAGGTGCAGGAAATACATCCGCAGCGAGTAGCGGGAGAGGTCAGGGTGATTGGTCAGGTCATGCAGCCACCAACAACAGTGCCTGTTGAGAAAAAATCTGAGACTACAAATTCTAAAGAAGACAAGTAATTATACGATTCATTATTAGGATAACAAGAGATGGAAAATCTTATGAAAAAAATACTAGCAATTTTTGCATTAGTACTCTTTGCGTCTACTGCCCATGCTAACTTTTTTGGGAGTAATGATGGTGAATGGAAAATGGGACCTAATGGTCCTTACTGGGATGAAAGTGATTGGCCAGAATGGACTCCAATGTATTGGATGGAAGAGTTTATGGATAGTTGGGATGATGACAATAATGGATATGGAGGTAGTTACTATCCATCAATGACAATGAATAATCGTGTCCCTTATATGCAAGGCAATGACCCTTACCCTTCTGCGCCTTATGGTTATCCAACACCCATAGCCCCTACAGCCCCCATGGTATCTCCTGTAGCGCCATCCACAGAAGTAAAACCAGAGTAGATTGTTTCATTCATTATCAATGTAGGCTGTCATCTAAATGACAGTCTTGCAGGCTAATTCCTTTTATGCTTTTGAGTAATCTATTTTATGTAACCGGAGAGAACTAATGAGCAATGATAACCTGCAAGAAAAATTACAACGTGCCTATCACTCTATGTTAGAAAATGTTGAGGATTTTATCGAAAAAGAAGGCAAAGACATTCGTGAGGCCTTTTATAAAGCGGAGGATAAACTTGGAGAGTGGGAGCAGCTAAGCAAAGATGAGGTGAAAAAAGTCAGTGATGAAGTTAAAAGGGACTTAACGGCTTTAAGTGATACCCTAGTTGGTGCGAAAACCGCTTTTAGGGAACAAATCGAATTTGATAAGCGTTATTTAGCAGAAGCAACATGGAATAAGCTAATGAGCATTGCCGATAAAAGCACGGTGCAGCTCATTCAACTGAAAGCATCATTAGCAGAAAATGTGCGTGAAATAACGCAAGAAGAACACACAGGGAAACACCATGAGCATCAACGCTGGGATAGTGAACATGCTATAAAGATTTCTCACTCTGTTCGACAAGATCAGTGATCAACGCTAAAAGCTCAGCTATGTGATAGGGTTTTTGAATGATCACATTCACCCCACTGTGTTCAACATCTTGCTTTTCAGTAAAACGTGCATAACCTGTACTCAAAATAATAGGGAAGGTATGCCCCATCGCTCTGACTTTTTTCGCGAGTTGAAGCCCTGTCATCTCTGGCATGGTTTGATCCGTAACCATCACATCAATCGCTGTTGTAGACTGTTGTACTAAGGCTAAAGCTTGCTTAGCATTTTCTGTGGCAATAATTTTAATGTGTTCGCTTTCAATTTCAAGGGCAAAAACCAGTGATTCCCTAACAGCGGCTTCATCTTCAACTAAAAGTAGAGTGATCGTTGTTGTATTAGGCATTGATAGGGCTTTATTTTCTTCTGTGTTTAGCCGTCGTTCGTCCTCATTCAGTGAGATAGTATTAGTTACCGCTAAAGCAGGGAAATAAAGATGAAAGCATGTTCCTTGATCAAGCTGGCTTTGTACATCAATACCGCCTTTATGCTGCTCCATAATGCTCAATACCATTGGTAATCCTAATCCTGTACCGCCTGCTGCTTGTTTTAAACTAAAGAAAGGCTCAAAGCTATGCGCTAAAATAGTTTCATCCATACCGCATCCTGTGTCTTGCACACTTAAGCGAATATAATTGCCCGCAAGTGTTTGTCCTTGAGAAGTCAGCCATGATTTGAACGTTATCTTATCCAAGGTTAGTGATAATTCACCGCCCTCTGGCATAGCATCTGCAGCATTTATACAAAGATTCATTAATACTTGATGGAGTTTTGATGCATTACCAATAATCAGTGGTAGGTCATGGGGGATGCCCTGTCGACTCTTTTGGATGATCGTAATTGAACGACCTACCATTTCTTGCAATAAGTCCGCTACCTCTTGTAACACCTCAAACAATGAAAGAGGCGTCATCTTTGTGTCATCTTGACGGGCAAAGAGCAAAATTTGTGCCACTAAATCTTTTGCTCGTTGTGCGGAGCGTGTGACTTGTTGCATGCATGTAAAGGCTTCGTGATCAGGCGCTAAGCGTTTTAAACTGACCTCACTAAAAGTAACAATAGGCATTAAGAGATTATTAAAATTATGGGCAATCCCTGCTGCTAGTGTGCCTAGCATGGCCATTTTTTGTGAGTGACGAATGGTTTTTGCTTGTTCGATAATCTGCTTTTTTTGACGATGAAGTTCGATAAAGATAGCAATCTTGCTTTTCAAAATATAAGGATTAATCGGTTTGAGAAGGTAATCCACGGCTCCTGCCTGATACCCTTTAAACACATGGTGTTGCTCTTGATGATAGCCCGTAATAAAGATAATCGGAATATGTTGTGTTTCTTCTTCATAACGCAGCAGTTCAGCAACCTCATAACCGTCCATGTCTGGCATTTTAACATCCATTAAAATCAAGGCGATATCTTGGGTAGTGGCGATTCTCAGGGCATCGTTCCCCGAGATGGCTTTCAGGATCTGAATATCAAGGTCTGCCAGTACTTTTTCTAAGGCGAGCAAATTATTTTCTTTGTCATCAACGAGTAACAGTTTGATTTTTGTTTGTGTCATTGCTTCAATCTCCATGTTCTACTGTTTAGCTAGCCAAAAGCGTAGCCTAGAAAAGAGTTTTAGTGGACTGACAGGTTTAGTTAAATAATCATTAGCACCTGCTGCCAAACAACTTTCTTTGGAGGCGTTCATTGCTTTGGCCGTTAAGGCAATAATCGGTAAATCTTTAAATTTTTCTTGTTTTCTGATTTTTTGTATCGCTTCGTAACCATCCATATTAGGCATAAGAATATCCATCAGTACTAGATCAATGTCAGGATAGCGGTTCAGTGCATTCAGTGCTTCTTGTCCATCAAAGGCTTTTTTAATGCAAAAGCCCTTGCCTTTTAATAAATGACTTAGAGCAATGATATTACGTGCATTATCATCAACCAGTAGAATAGTTTTGCCGTTGAAAATTATCGAATCATTATAAAGCTGATTTAGGATTATCTTTTGTTTTTCAGAAAGTTGCTCTTCAGTTCGATGTAAAAACAAGGTGATTTCTGCGACCAAACGATCCTCAGAATGCACCCCTTTAACGATCTGTGCAGGGTAGTTTTGCAAACCCTCTTTTTACATTGCGGAA
>CAYNGN010000155.1:0-6520 GCA_964396615.1 uncultured Thiothrix sp.
AATAGCGCAACTGATAATTTAATATCGGTAAATAACACCATTGATAAGGCAACAAAGAAGAAAAATAATGCAGGGCCTACTTTATTAGGGCGAAGTTCTTCACGTGGAAATTCGGTAGTAATAACGACAAAGTCGCGTGATTTTTCAATCCGCATTAAGGCTTCCCATGTCGTGTGTACAACCAATGTATCCCCAGAATGCAAGGGAGTATTACGAATATCATCACCTTCATGCATTGTTTTTCCATCACGATGTAGACCTACCATTGCTAGACCATAGGTTTTACGCATCCACACATCACGTGCACTTTTACCTAATAAGCGTGAGCTGGGCGGAATAACTACTTCTGCAATACCTGCTTTACTAATGGATAAGTCATTGGCAAAGGTACGCAGTTGTTCGCGTTTTTTGAGATTGTACTTGTCAATAAAGTGATCCAGATCCTTATTCTCAGCAACGATACCCAATACCATGCCAGCACTCAAGCCTGTATCACGGTCTAATGCACCAGGACCAACACGAGTTTCTTGTCCTGATAGTTTGGTGGCAATAATACGCACACAGTAGTCTGTTTCAATATCGTCTACATGTTTGCCAATTAGCTCGCTATTGTCAGTGACAACGACTTCAAATAATTCATAATCTAGACCATACACATCATGGAAATATTCCATTGCTGCTGATGCGCTGGTATTACTTTCTTTTTGCCCTGAAGGTAAGACGTATTTACCTGCAATAACGAAGTAGAGTACACCTGTGATAATTAAGGCAACACCAATAGGCGTAGTGGAGAATAACGACCATAATTCCATTTGTTGTTCTGGGGGGAGGGCGCTATTCGAACTAATCATTAACTCATTGAGTAGAATTAGTGGTGAAGATCCTACCATGGTGATCGTGCCTCCCAGTACCGCACAAAACCCCATTGGCATTAATAAGCGTGACATCGGTAAGCCTGAACGTGCTGAAATACGTGCAACAACGGGTAAAAAAAGTGCGGCTGCGCCCACATTTTGCATAAAGGATGAAATAAAACCAACCGTGGTGGAAACAATGGGGATAATTCGTTTCTCAGATGTGCCGCCCATGTTTAAAATAAAGTTAGCAACGTTATTCATCATGCCGGTTTTATCTAATCCTGCACCAATAATCATTACGGCAATAATTGACATAACGGCATTGCTGGAGAAGCCATTAAAAAGTTGATTATTATCCACTAAGCCTTGATCTAATCCCATTAATGGAGCGAATAAAGTACTTAAGCCTAGAATGACCATAATACTTATTGCCGCAACGTCAATATCTACAATTTCAAATGCAAAGAGGTAAACCGTCAACAGTAATAGAGCAACGACCCAAGCGATTTGAATCGTTGGCACAACAAAAGCAAGAATGATGGCAGTGACTAAAAACCCTAAGGCTGAGGCAACTGTTTTTTGTAACAACACTTCTTTGACGCTTCTGCCTTGCAGCCAATCGGCTGCTTTTTGCTGAGCATGTTGTTTTACCCTTACTTTTGAGGCGATTAACTGTGTTAGTTTTTCTTTAGATACGAGGATTTTATCGGAGGGAGTTTTATTCGAGTTTGCCATAGGAGAAATTCAGAGGAGGTTGAGTGAGAAAGATAATTGATGTGTTTTTTTTATGACCTTAGGTTGATGGGTTAGATGAAGGGGGAATATATATCTTTACTATATTAGAATAAAGTAAAATTCTTATATTTATGTTTTTATGCTTATAAATTGTACTTTTTTCCTGTTGTACTGAGTGTCGGATGTTTTTTGTCGACTAAGGCATCATCAATATGTCACTAGTGTGTCACTAGTGTGTCACTTAAGGGGAGAAGGTAGTGCTTTCTATTATTTCTGTTATCATTCGCTTTTTTTCCTATTGGTTCTCATTCATTGTTTACATTACTTGATCAACGTCTTCGCTTGCTTACCCAAAACAAGACTCATGTTTTACTGTGTGAGAATCAAACAGGACTAGAAAAAGAAAGTTTACGGGTCACACCACAAGGTAGAATTTCTCAGCAAATGCACCCAAAGGTATTAGGCGCTGCATTAACACATCCCAGCATTACCACTGATTACTCGGAAGCAATGTTAGAGTTTATTACCCCACCTTTGCCACAAGCATATAAAGCATTGGATTATTTGCTAGATATAGAAACTTTTGTTTATCAACATCTTAGCGATGAGTTTTTGTGGACGACCAGTATGCCTTGTATTATTCAAGGCGAAGAAGATATACGCATTGCAGAGTACGGCTCATCAAATGCAGGGCGAATGAAATCAGTGTAT
Source organism: uncultured Thiothrix sp. (assembly GCA_964396615.1). Classification (GTDB taxonomy): domain Bacteria; phylum Pseudomonadota; class Gammaproteobacteria; order Thiotrichales; family Thiotrichaceae; genus HyVt-477. Next base: position 2,304 of record CAYNGN010000155.1, read on the forward strand.
CGGCATGGATTAGCATGGCGTTATGGAAAAATGATGCAAGTTATTTCAGGTATACACTTTAACCATTCTTTTGCGGAAAATTTTTGGCCTGCTTATCACGTTTTAGAGAAAAACCAAGGTAACTTACAAGCCTTTATTAATCAGTCTTATATGGCAACAACACGTAATATTCAACGCTATGGTTGGCTTATTCCATATTTATTTGGTAGTTCTCCTGCTATTTGTAAAAGCTTTCTTGCGGGAACCGCTAAACCTGAAAATATGCGGTTTTTTAATAAAAACACATGCTACGAACCTTATGGCACATCATTGCGTATGGGAGATATTGGTTATACCAATCGTAAAGAATCAGAGGCGGGGATTAAAGCGAATTATAATTCTTTAGCTGAGTATATACAAAGCTTACGTGAAGCCATTAACACACCTTTTAAAGCCTATGAAGATATTGGTATAAAGGTTGATGGTGTGTATCGACAGCTTAATGCAAACTTACTGCAAATTGAAAATGAATATTATAGTACGGTGCGCCCTAAGCAAATTCTCCAAGGAATGGAAAAGCCTGTTGATGCCCTTGAGCAACGCGGTATTCGTTATATTGAGTTGCGCTCTATTGATATTAATGCTTTTCATCCTGCGGGTCTGACGCATAAGCAGCTTTATTTTCTTGAAGTCTTTATGTTGTTTTGTTTGTTGCAAGAAAGCCCTGAAGTTTCTGCGCTTGAAAGAAAAGCCATTGATGAAAATCAAAGTCTTGTTGCACATCAAGGGAGGAAGCCCGACTTATTGTTGTCATGTGATAGTAAGAACGTGTTGCTGACTGACTGGGCTAGTGAGTTAATTAATGCGATGTTGCCTGTTGCTGAATTATTAAATCAGGCACATCAAGAGGAATGTTATGTTAAATCTGTTGCCAGCCATCTTGATTTGGTCAAGCATCCAGAGTTGACCCCTTCTGCACGCATTTTAGAGGAAATGTTTAGTAATAATGAAAGCTATTATGAATTTGCGCGACGCAAGTCACAAGAACATCGTGATATTTTCCTACAACGTACTTTACCTTCTGCGCTAGAAACTGAGTTTAGGCTGTTGGCGGAAAAATCAATTCAGCAGCAAAAATACTTGGAAACAAGTGATCAGTATCATTTTGAGCAGTTTCTCGCAAGATATTTTACCGCCTCTTAAGAAGGGTCTTTGTATACTTATTTGGTCTTTAACACGTCTACCGTAAGAGAAGTCCTTTATCAACATTAAAATATTTTTACGTTTGAAAAAAACTGATTTATTGGCTAGTTAGCTCTTATTTTAAGCGAAAGGAAACAAGGGTTAATATTTACTTATTCAGCTTGTGTTTGGTTTTTTCGTGGTTAATATGCAGGCTATATCGTTGAATTTAAACTCATCAATCAATAGGCTTTATACATGACTATTGTGTGGAAATGGATTTCAAAATATGCGAATTATTAGGCACATGTTTCATATAGAATGCTCCCCATTTAAGGCATTTTATTATCGAACATTTACATCTGTTCTGTTTCTTTGTTTTATAAGTTTGTTTGTGCTTTCTTTTTTGATAGCACCTAGCATGGCAGTAGTGGCTACAACCTCAGCATCTCCTGTTATTCTTCATCATGTCGATCAAGCATTACCTCCTTTGGTTAAACGAGGCGAGCCTGTTAAGGATAATCAGGTTTGGTATAACGAGCATGTGAACCAAGGTTCCTATTCTTCGCGTTTTAACACACAAGGCAATATATTAGCACTAACATCCAAAGGTAATCCTATTGAGTTGTGGGATATTGCCGAACGTAAATTAACTACGATTTTTTCAGGAAGTAATGAAGGGCAATCCGCCTTTGTTGATATTAGTCCTGATGGCAATCTTATTGCCTTTTCAATGGGAGGGCGTGTTGAACTACGGGATCTGCGTACACGAAACTTACTTTTTTCAGTGCCCGTTATGGATGGAGAGCTTTCGGTATTAAGTAAAAATGGACGTTATTTAGCATCAGCCATTGATGGTAAACGCATTGATTTGTGGGATACAGACATACAGCAGCGTATTCATAGCTTTACAGAGAATCAACATGCTATTACTGCTTTGGCATTTAGTTATGATGGGCGTTATCTTGTCTCAGCGAATAGTAATGGATTGATTAAGGTATGGGATGTAATGGAAAAAACGTTTATGTATGACCTTAACGATGAGAAAAACCAAGCCCCTGTGACATCATTGGTCTTTAGTCGCGATAGTAAGCGTTTTGTGACGGTCGATTCGTCAGGAAAAACTCAGGTGTGGGGCATTGAACGCGCAGAGTTATTGCATACCTTAACGCCATCAAAAGGCAACAAAGATGACTTTACAACGACTGTGGCTTTTTCACCTAATGGACAGCGGATATTACGGGTCTTAAATGGTGTAGAAGATAAGATGCAAAAAGTTCAGGTGGATATGTTTGATGCGTTACAGGGCAAGCATTTGTTTTCTCTTGAGCCGCTTAGTACGCCTGTGAGCAGTCTGGCTTTTTTACCTGATAATCGTTCAATCGCTTTTTCGTTTATCAATAAAGTTGTCAAGCTTTTTGATAGTGCAAGTCAGCATTTTGTTGATACGTTTGGTGGGCAGTTGTTAAAAGCGCAACAAGCAGTCGTTAGTCCTGATGGTGCTGTTATTCTGGTAGGAACGGTTGATGGCGTTTTACAACTTTGGGATGCAAAGAAAAAAATACTAAAGTATTCTTTAACAAGTCACAACGAAAGCATTGAGCAAGTTGCTTTTAGTCCTGATGCACGCTTTATTTTAGCAGGAGATCATCATGGTAATATTACGTTGTGGAATCGCCAGAGTAATAACGTTATTTGGTCTATTGATGCACATAAAAAAGGGCATACCCTTTTTGCGATGAGTCCTGATAATACGGCTTTGCTTACCTCAAGTACGGAATCATCGGTAATGACTTTATGGGATATGAAGTCTCGGCATCCTGTCTATAAGTTTAGAGGGCATCATGCGGGCATTACGGGTATACGTTATACTCCTGATGGTACAAGGATTGTATCGTCATCGAACGATGGCTCAGTAAAGTTATGGGATGCTGCAACACGTCGTGTTATCCATACCTTTACGAGTGGTTCAAGAAATAAAAAATTTACGGCGCTTGATATTAGTAGTGATGGGAAATACCTTGCTGCAGGTGTTAATGCAAGTGGCAAGGAGGTGCATGGTATTGAAATATGGGCGCTTGATACCCTTGAACAACATTACAGTTTAAATGATCATTTTAAAAAAGTAACTGCGGTTAAATTTAGTTCAGATGGTCGTCAACTTGTTTCTGGTTCTGAAGATGGTTCGATAAAAATATGGGATTTGAAGAAGGGGGCGTTGTCTGCCAGTTTACATAAAAAAGAAGTGATAGGAAAAGAACCCACTCCTGTCTATTCTGTTGCTTTTTCTAAAAGTGGACGTGATATTATTTCTGTTGATGGTGAAGGTGGGGTAAATAGCTGGAATATAAAGCATAAACGTTTAGACTATACGATGATTGGTGGACCACGAGGTACATGGATTAGCGAGAACCATGTAAAAAAACGTTTTTGGAGAGGTGATGATGGTAGTTTAATTGCAAAGGAAAATAAGGGAGTTGCACCACATTCTGTTTCTCCTTCAGGGTTAGCTGCTAAGGATATGTTGGTGATAACAACATCGCGTAAAGAATTGGAAGTACCTGAAGCGGGTGGGAAGGTGCGTATTATTGTGAAAAATAGGGGAAGAAATCCCTCATTTTGGCTTCAAATCAGGCAGAGAAATAAAAAAGATACACCAGTGACCTTATTACCTAATAAATTGACCCGATTAGAAGCAGGACAAACGGGGGTGATGGACGTACAGTTTATTACTCACGATTTGGATTTCATCAAAAAGACAAATAGGGTTAAATTACACCTTGAATTGGTTACAAAGGCGGGTTCAAAATTTCCGCTTGATATTTCTGTTAAACTTATTAAAAATAATCTCTTAGGGAAAGAAGGGCGAAATAATAAAAAATAATTTACCGCATGAATTAAGTCGCAAAGCTACTCAAGACTGAACCGACTGAATGACGAAGTTGAAGCCTCGTCATTAGCCATTCCCTAAGATAACGGTAAAGCAATAATTTGCGCTTATGCTTTCTCTTCTCGTGCTATTGCACGATAGCCAATATCATCCCGATAATAAACAT
>CAYNGN010000156.1:0-6507 GCA_964396615.1 uncultured Thiothrix sp.
CAGCCTATGGTTTAGCCAAACAACTGGGGATTCGACGACAGCAGGCACAAACGTATATTGATACTTATTTTGCCCGCTATCCTGGGGTGAAAGATTATATGCAACAAACACGCGAACAGGCACGTGAACAGGGTTATGTTGAAACATTGTTTGGTCGCCGACTGTATTTACCTGATATTAATGCTAAAAACAATCAACGCAAACAATATGCAGAACGCACAGCGATTAATGCGCCGATGCAAGGTACTGCCGCTGATATTATAAAAAAAGCGATGATTACCACCGATGCTTGGCTGCAAAACAGTTCAATTGACGCACTCATGATAATGCAAGTACACGATGAATTAGTGTTTGAAGTAAAAATACCCGATGTAGAAAAATTCACTGATACGTTACAGCACCATATGGAAAATGCAGCGGTATTGGATATTCCATTACGCGTTGTGATTGGCATAGGTGACAACTGGGATGAAGCCCATTAGAATCCCCCCTCATTTTCCCTATTATTGTTGATATTATGCAATTATTACGTTTCATCTTGATGAGTATCATCACCACAATAATACTCATCACTCCCAGCTATTCACTCAAGCATGAAACTGAGTCCTTTAGCCAACCCAACCCCAGCAATTATCGCGATTATACCTTATCACTCAAGGTATCTAACCTTGCACCCAGCATTGGAAAACCCGTTATTTTTAAAGCAAAAATAAAACCTTATCTTGATGAAAGTAAAATAGCGTATCAGTTTCTCATCAATGGTGAGCCTATTGCCGAAGCAGGTATGCATAAAGTACATATTTTCCAAAAAAGTGGCACTTATAACGTCTCAGCCGTTGCTACACTAGGACGTTCTCATCTACTGAACTCAGCAACAACACGCATTCATGTCTCTGAAGCATGGCTTCCACCTATTGCTGCTATTACACCAGAAATAGTGACTGTAAAAACGGGAGAAACGGCGGTTTTTCAGAGTCGTAGCACTACAGACCCTAAAAGCCGCCAATGGCTTTATTGGCGTATTAGTACAGGACATCGTGATAATCGCACAACATTTAATATTAATACCAATCGCTTAAAAGAAGGCAAATACCCCATCACTTTACTTTTGAGAGATGATCATAAACAAGAATCAACCGCTCATGCAACGCTTATTATTAACAATACGAGCCATCAAGCCATAACACCGACCTCCCAAACCGTTGAAGAAAATAATCAACATGACCAACATGATTTAGCAACTCAAGATAAAACAACAAACACAACAAATACAAGCGCCAATACTTCCACACCCGTTGACCTTACCTTTCGTGCCTCACACACCCATCGCTTCACGGGATTCCCCATTGTCTTTTGGGTGCAAAATTCCCAGATTGGTGTAAATACACGGTTACAATTAGACACAGGGGACGGTAAGCTAAGTGCATGGGGAAGACGAGTGCGTTATACACATCTCTATAATAATTTTGGTACGTATCACGCTCATCTCTTGGTAAAAGCAAGTGCTAATGCAACAACATCAACCGCACAAAAAACCCTAACGGTTTATATTTGGCCATTATGGTTACCTATCCTCATCATTGGCGTTATTTTATTATTAGCACTGGTATGGCTCTTCAAACGACGTAAGCAACAATTGCCCGTAACAGAAAAAAGCCCCGTGACTTTCCAACATCACACCGATGAAGGCTATCAACACATTACCATCCATGAAAAATCAGAACAAAAAACCGCTTCATTTACTATGAGCCAACAGATTGATACAGGGACGCAAACCCTCAAGCCATCAAAAGGAGAGTAACGGCATGGACAGCACACAAACTATTAAATCGCTGCTTAATGCTGACTTTACGCAACTCTCTGCCAATAGTATGCGAGACTTTGAGAGTACCGATAATATCCAGCAACTACGTCATAGCTTGCAGGAAAATGTACCTGATCATCAATGGGATATCATTCGACAACAAGTTCTCGCCCAAACAGAGCAACTGCTTGATATTCCCTTACACCCTATTCTGGTCAAATCATGGCGTACTCACGATGCAGTAAAACGTGAAATAGAACGGCAACAAGCCAATAGCGCTAACCACGAAGAAAGCATTGTCGTACTGGATTCGCATGAGATACGCTCCACACACTCACCCACATTAGTAACAACCGTGGGAAAAAACAATACGATTCATCTACGTTTTTTTATTGGTGTCGTCTTGCAACTAAGACATATGTCGATAAAAATTCAACAGGGGGAAATTACCGCTATTTTAGCAGGGGTTATGTCAGGCAATGGCTTTATGCAACATCAAAACATCACGCTGATTGAAGCCGATTTTCTACAGATCAAACTTGCAGGAAAAGTCAGCTATAGATCAAAGACGAGGAATATTACTAGTGAGGTTGCTAGTCATACAACACAAAATACAACGCAAAATACTGCTGATGAGCATATTTCAGCACCAATAACGGATATTGCAACAGAAAGAAGACACAATACTGTCAATCCAACAAGTACAAGGACTAATGATCATGTTGATGATAATACACTAGAAATAACGACTGAAAATAGGTATGAAAAACAACCAGTGGGTGCCTTTAAAAGAAATATTACTCAGTTTATCTTGGGTATATTGATTGCGGTCATTGCGCTTTTTATATTTTGGAAAATGGTACAACCAGTAAGCCATTAATGAAGAATATTACTCACTATCAACAACATAAGGCAACTCAAGTACCGTTACAGCAGCACCGCCTTGCTCAGCTAAATATAAGATCTTACTTTCAGCCATAGCAATTTTTAATACCGCTAACACTTCAACCTGACCGTCAGGATTTAAGGCAGCATTCAAGACTTTGCCTGCTTCTGTCGGTTCATTTTCGGCAATAATAAGGGTTCCGGTATCAGGGAGTTGCTCAGTATCAAGCAGCAGACGATAAAGCCGACGTTTGTTTTTACCTAAGTACTTGAGACGCGCTACGATTTCTTGTCCAGGAAAACAGCCCTTGGTAAAACTAACGCCATCAATCACTTGTAGGTTAAGCATTTGTGGAATCCATGCTTCAGAACTTGCGGCTGTCACCCTCGGTAAACCACTGACAATATTTAAATAACGCCATGCATTATCACTAACAGGGGTAATATCAGCCTTTGCATTCAAGACATTCCATAAGTCCTTAGCCTCTGCAATATCAGCAATATTGGCATAAACTTCAAAATGAGGCGTTGCGCTAGGAAGACGCATAATACGCATATTATTATGCTGAACCACTTGGTAATCAGCTTCAGGAAGCTGCTCAATGCCGTAGTCATACAGGTGTTGCATCATCTTGCTACCTGCAACAGCAACGTGTATAAATTGCTGTCTAACATCCTCAAGCACTACTTTTGACATCATCACATACATACGCAGTCTTTTCAGCGTTACTTCTACTTTATCAGCTGATAATACTAGATAATAAATATCATCATGCTGATGAATCACAAACGTTGCTAAAGCACGACCTTTTGGCGTACACCATGCACTTAGCTGCCCTCTAGTCGCAGAGACCTGATTAATATCATTGGTAAACTGGTTTTGTAAGAAAGTCGTTGCATCTTCACCTTGCACACGAATAAGACCAATATGTGAGAGGTCACAGAGTATATTGTGTGTGAGTACATTCGGTTCATGCTCAGTGTGAGCAAATGACACGCGTTCGTCGTTGTCGAATTCTGCACCAGAATCGAGCAAATTATCTTTCCATTCTTGCTGCATAATATTTCCAAAAGGGTAAATTAACAGAATCGTAGCCTGTATGGAACTTGCGGAATGCAAGCTAAACACCAATAATTCAGGCATTTACAATATACATCCTTGATTCCGCGAGCTACATCAAGGCTACAAAAATGGAGCCTTATATTAAACCATGCTCTTTATTTTTGCACAGCGGCATCAACAGGTTTAGCCTCTGCTTTTTTCTCAGCTGTATCAGCAGGTTTAGCGTCTGCTTTAGGCGCTGCTGCACCTGATTTTTCCTCAGGTAAGGTAATTTTAATATCCGCCGTTTTTCTTAATGACTCGATATATTCAATCATTTTCTTTTGTGCCAACATGGGTTTCATTTGTGGCTTCATGCTTTCAAACGTTGGTAACTTTGCATCACGTATTTCTTCAAGCTTAATAATATGCCAACCAAAGTTTGTTTTTACCGGCTCTTTACTTACCTCATCTTTCTTCATTGCTGCTATAGCCTTAGCAAAAGGAGGTACCATTGTTGATGGCTTAAACCAGCCTAAATCACCGCCTTTAGGACCTGACGGGCCTGTGGATTTTTCTTTGGCTAATTTTTCAAAGTCTCCACCCCCTGCAATTTCTTTGATAATTGCTTTTGCAACATCTTCTTTTTCAACTAAAATATGACGTGCTTTAAACTCTTTGCTCGCTTGATCTTTCATGCTTTCATCATAAGCAGCTTTCAGCTCAGCATCGTCAATCTTCATGTTTTCGCTTTTCTCACGCGTCCATGTGGTCAAAATAACTTTTTTTGCGGCTTCTGCAATTTGCTTTTTTACTGCTTCACGTTCAGCAACACCATCTTTCTTTGCCTGCTGGAGTGCTAACTCCGTGATAATAAGATCATCAAGTGCTTCTTTTGGCGAAACGCCACCCTCAGGACGAGAGCGATTAATAACGGCCATATAAGCATCAAGTGTCACCTGTGTAATCGCTGTACCATTAACGATAGCAACGTCTTTAGCGGCAACAACGACTGTTTCTGCTGTTTTTTCTGCTACTTTTGCTTCTTCAGCAAATAATGCTGTTGATGACACTAGCGCTAAGCCAACAACAATACTGAGTAATTTCTTTGAATTTTTCATGTTATCTCGATTGATTAATTTTGATTAGTTTTCAATTGGTTTTGATTATCTGAACATCTATAGGTTATGGCAGTACTTTTTTGAAGGGTTTAACCGTCACTTGCTGATAAACTCCCGCAGCACAATAAGGATCATCATCTGCCCACTGTTGTGCTTGTTTTAAACTGGAAAATTCAGCAACAACCAAACTACCACTAAACCCAGCATCACCAGGATCTTCGGTATCAATACAAGGATGGGGGCCTGCAAGTAATAAACGTCCTTGCTCTTTTAACATATTCAAGCGTGCTAAGTGATCAGCACGAACGCTTAAACGTTTATCTAAACTGTTTTCAACATCTTGACTAATAATGGCATAAAACATCAGGACTCCTCCGCACTCTTATCTTCAATAGCATGTTTACTTAAATAAAACACAAGGGCAATCATAAACGCCATGGTTAAACCAAACATGCCAAACAGCTTAAAATTAACCCAGTTAACATCATTCTCACCAGGAAAATAAAAAGCCACAATTAAGTTCACACCGCCTACAAGGGCAAAAAAGAGCGCTCCATACACCGTTACTTGTCGCCATATTACAGCAGGTACGTTGATAGCATTTGACATCATGCGCTCCATCAGTGGCTTTTCACCAATAAACAAGCTGCCCACTAAAACCAAAGCAAACACCCAGTTAAAAATAGTTACTTTCCATTTTAAAAAATCAGCGTCTTTTGTCACTATAGTCATTGAACCAAACACCACTAAAATCCCTAATGAGATAATGTGCATTCTTTCCAAGCGCCGATAAAAAAACCAATGAAGTATATTTTGTAACAAAGTGGCAAAAATCAAGACCAGTGTTGCAAAAATCAACGAATCTTTTGGTTCTTTGGCTACTAATTCAACCATCGGGATCTGATTAGCAAGCTGAATAAGTTCTACAGGCACACTGCCATATTGCTTATAGGCAAGGAAGAATAGCACCACTGGAAAAAAATCAAACAGGAACTTCATAGTATAAACCTAATAAAAGAAGTATTAACTAAACATCTACTAAATGGGGCGATACTCTACCAGAAAGCCCTGACAAGGCAAATGACAATTTCTGCTGCTCAAAAACTAACGTATGAATTTCATAATTGCTCTGTACTTTGGAGCCACATGTTCGGGTTGATTGATATGCTCTTTCACGCCCCAACTGCCATAAGCTTGATAAGTACGTGGCGAGGAAAAGGCCACATAAAGCTGCCCGCCTGTTGCCTGTTTCCAGTCCTCAAGCGACTTAATATAGATGGTTTCCATGGTTCTCGCTCGGTTTGCCCCTATATAAAAATTATTGGGATAATCCCGAGTAGAATAAGTACCTGGGGCATAAAGATGTTGCCCGCCCTCATACGCCAATAAACCAATCTTATATTTGCGTGTAATCACCATCTGTTTTTCAATCATTTTTCTGACATTATTCAATGAGTAAGGATTGCGATCGTCTTCTAGTAACCTAAACACACTAGGCACACTATTGACCTCTTTACTCACTTTACGATGCACATGGAAATAAGGTGCAATGCCGATAGCATCAACCTGACGATAAGCGCCATTATAACTCAGCAAAAACTCACTCATTTTAGGGTTGGCTGCCCAAGCCCCTAAGACCCTCACTAGCTTGTTAG
>CAYNGN010000157.1:0-6499 GCA_964396615.1 uncultured Thiothrix sp.
ATTGAGTCTGAGATACCTGCTTACCCTTCTATCTTATTAGGGACATCAGAATTATCCCCTATAGAAGTGCAACAAATGTATCAAACACTTGCTGCTGGTGGGACGTATACACGATTGAAAGCAATCCGTAGTGTGATGGATCCTTATGGGGAGACATTGAAACGTTATCCATTAAATGTGAAACAAGTAGCATCGCCAACATCCGTGTATCAAATTACTTATGCAATGAATCAAATTACTAAACGTGGTACTGCAAAGTATTTAGCTAGCGCACTTCCTGCTTGGAAAAATTCTGCGGGTAAAACAGGGACAACTAATAACAAGCGTGATAGCTGGTATGCAGGTTTTACAGGACAGCATGTTGTGACGGTTTGGGTGGGGCGAGATGATAATAAACCAACGAACTTAACGGGGAGTAGTGGTGCATTACGGGTTTGGGCGGATATGATAAAGGTTTTACCAACGAAGCCCTTTAAACCTAGAAGTCCTAAAGGAACTCGCTGGATTAAAGTCGATGCAGACTCAGGACAGCTTTACAATGCTGCCTGTGGGCGTGCAATATCATTACCCTTTGATGGTAGTTCTGTTCCTCGAACTCGTCGCAAATGCGCTGCTAGACCTGCGCCACACCCTACGGGATCCAATGGTAGTGCGCCTTCACGACCAGCTCCTTCATCAACTTCAGACTCACCTGTTTGGAAAGGCTTAGGATTTTAAAACTAATGATTAAAGTAACACCGTTCCAGACCCTCCTAATGGCATGTATGATGCCATTGTTAAATGCTTGTACAACCACACTGCCAGATGTTGCTGAAAGGCGTGATCCTGTTGAGCGTTCATCGCGTGCGGTGATTAAGTCTGTTGTTAAGCCAAGACCTGATGTAAGAAGAAACTCACCTGCTATAACACAACCTTATCGGCCTGCACAAAATCAGCCACAATCTCGTCCTCGTCCAACAGGAATGGTAAGACCTGCTGATCGGGCAGAATCAGGAGTCAATCCTTATGATCGTGTTCCTCATTCAGGGAGAGAAGTGATTGAACGAAATAGTCCAAGAGCTTCAAGCGTTGGTACATCATCAGCAGTAAAAGCATTATTGTTACGGGCAAAAGTTGATATTATTGCCGCACGTTATGCAGATGGTGCAAGTCGGCTAGAAAGAGCTATTCGTATTGAGCCAAGAAATGCAGAGGTATGGCATCAATTAGCACGTATTAATTATAAGCAAGGAAAACATACCTCAAGTATTACGATGGCGCAAAAATCTAACCGTTATACTGCTGTAAATAGTGCTTTAGAGAAGGAAAACTGGTCTCTCATCAAGCAAGCAAGTAAAGCAGTTGGCGATATAAAAACATTGAAAAAAGCGATTCAATATGAGCGATCCAACCCATAAATCAGCTCCAGACTGGCAGGCACTTTTAGGTAACTCTGGTCCGTTAGCGGCTGTTATCCCACATTTTAGTGAGCGTCCTGAACAACAGCAAATGGCTGTTGCAGTAGGAGAGGTTATTTCACAGCGTCAAACGGCAGTCATAGAGGCAGGTACAGGAGTAGGCAAGACCTTTGCGTACTTATTGCCTGCGCTTGCATCAGGTGGGAAGGTCATTGTTTCTACGGGAACAAAAACACTCCAAGATCAGCTTTTCTTTAAAGATTTACCTATTGTCAAAAAAGCATTAAAAACCAGCGCTAAATTGGCATTACTGAAGGGCAGAGCAAATTACCTTTGTTTGTATCGCATGAAGCAAGCCTTGCAGGATGGGACGTTTAGTGATCGACGCTCGGTGAGTTATTTACATCGTATTGATGACTGGTCTGATATAACACGTCGTGGTGATATTGCTGAGGTGAATAATGTGCCAAGTGATGCAGAAGTATGGAGCAGTGTGACTTCAACCATTGACAATTGTTTGGGGACAGAGTGTGATGATTATGCCCGTTGTCATGTTGCCAATGCACGTAGAGATGCGCAAGAAGCGGATGTTGTTGTTGTCAATCATCATTTGTTTTTTGCTGATATGGCGTTAAAAGAAGAAGGTTTTGGTGAGTTATTACCAAGTGCTGATACTGTTATTCTTGATGAGTCACACCAATTACCTGAAATCGCCTCCAATTTTTTTAGTGATACGTTGGGAAGTCGGCAAATGCGTGAGTTGTCACGCGATATTTTAGCAGAAGCATTACGTTTGGGTGATATGCCAGAGCTTGTTGATGCAACACGGGAAATGGATAAAGAGGTGCAGGATTTGCGCTTAGCGATGGATAAGCCTGGTATTCGTGAGCCATGGCACAAGATAAGTACGAAACCTGTCATTGTGGCTGCCATGAAAAAATTGGTTGATACCTTACATACACTGGATCGGTTGTTAGGCGATGCTGAAGAAAGAAGTAAGGACTTGAAAGTCTGTCATGAGCGTCTGCTACAGTATCAAAGACAGTTAAATGCTATGCAAACGCCTAATGAAAGTAGTGTGCAGTGGTATGAAACGTTCACGCTTTCATTTAGTTTGGTATCTACACCCCTGGAAATTGCGTCGGAATTTAAAAAGCAAATGGGGCATTTTTCGTGTGCGTGGGTTTTTACCTCTGCAACCTTAGCGGTTGATAAAAGTTTTATGCATTTTAATCAGCGTATAGGTATTGAGGATGCTACTGAGTTATTGTTGGATAGTCCTTTTGATTATTGGCATCACTCATTATTGTATGCGCCACCTGATATACCTGAACCACAGCAGCATGATTTTGTGGAGCAAGTCGTTGATGCCTCAATTGCGGTTATCAATGCTTGTAAGGGCGGTGTTTTCGTATTATTTACTAGTTATTATGCGCTGAATAAAGCGGCGAAGCTGTTCAAGGAAAGTTTAGGGCGAACAATTATGGTGCAAGGGGAAGCATCACAGCAAGAAATGTTGGAACGTTTTCGCCAGAGTGGCAATGCGGTGTTGTTGGGTACGGGTAGCTTTTGGGAAGGTGTTGATGTGAGAGGAGAGGCGTTGAGTTGTGTCATTATTGACAAACTGCCCTTTGCAGCCCCGACTGATCCCGTCACTGAGGCAAGAATTCAATCCATTAAAAATAATAAGGGTAATGCCTTTGCTGATTACCAGTTGCCACGCGCGGTTATTGCGCTGAAACAAGGTGTGGGTAGATTGATTCGTGATGGTGCAGACAAAGGTGTATTGGTTATTTGTGATCCACGTTTGCGAACTAAAAGCTATGGTCGTGTGTTTCAAGAAAGTTTACCGCGTATGCCTCGCACCCAAAAAATTGAAGTGGTAAAGCGTTTTTTTTCATTGCATTCTATTACTCAAGATCCTCCTGAAGTAATGGCTAAGAAGCCGAATCTTGATGGTCAAACCGATTGATAATTTCCTCACTCCTCTTTACCTAAAAAATATTTTAATCCTATGAAAATTCTTGCGCTTGAAACCGCGACGGATGCTTGTTCTGCTGCTTTATTGATAGATGATGATTTATTCGTTGAGTTTGAATTAGCACCCCGACAACATACGAAACTGATTTTGCCTATGGTGAGTAAAGTATTGGCAGCAGCGGGTATTGCCTTAAATGAACTGGATGCGATTGCATTTGGTCGGGGGCCTGGAGCTTTTACAGGCTTACGCATTGCAGCAGGTGTAACGCAGGGCTTGGCATTGGCTGCTGATCTTCCTGTTATTCCTATCTCTACACTGGCTGCACTGGCTCAGCAGAGTTATGAAACTCACCAACATACCCATATTATGGCGGCACTGGATGCACGCATTAATGAAGTTTATTGGGGGTGTTATGTGGTGCAAGACGATAGGCTTGTATTGCAAGGTGAGGAGCAGGTTTTATTACCACAAGCTGTGGAACAAGTATGCTTACCTCATGAAACATGGGTGGGCGTTGGTTCGGGCTGGTCAGTGTACGAAGATGTTTTACAGGGGAAAGTAGGGCGAGTGAAGCCTATTTATGCTGATAGTGTGCCTTCTGCAGTCTCTATCGCACGTTTAGCAGCGTATGAGCTTTCAGCAGGAAAGGCTGTTGCCGTAGAAGAAGCTCAGCCAGTTTATTTACGCGATAAAGTAGCCGAGACAATCGCAGAAAGGAAAAGGAAGCAAGATGCCCAATGATAGTCGATATGATGGTTTGAATGATGACTTAAATGATTTGGCTATAAAAACAGCAGACTCACTCCTTAAATCAGCCCACGTCTTGGTAACTGCTGAGTCTTGTACAGGAGGCTGGGTAGCAAAGCTCATGACAGATAGTGCAGGAAGTTCAGCATGGTTTGATCGTGGTTTTGTGACGTATACTAATCAATCAAAACAAGCGTTGTTGCAGGTTTCTACGGAGTCTTTAGAGCAATATGGCGCAGTAAGTGAAAATGTTGTTAAAGAAATGACGGCAGGTGCGTTAGAAAATTCATCAGCAACGTTTGCATTGGCTATTAGCGGTATTGCAGGGCCTAGTGGTGGTACTCAGAAAAAACCCGTAGGGATGATGTGTTTCTCATGGCAAGTATCAGGTGAGTCAAGCGAGGAGGAAACACGGTTTTTTACAGGAAATCGTCGTGCTATTCGAGCGCAAGCAGTGTATTACGCATTAGAAAATATAATAAATATAATAAATATAATAAAATAATGCAAGATTATGACTTTTATCAAGTTAAATAAAAACGCATAGCAGATTAAAATTATTAATGTGATTAATTAATGTACTATTCAGATGGAATCTGTAGAATGCACGGCAGATCAAGGGCAACAACAATAATAAGAAGAATTAAGAAGAAAAAGAATCGCCTTTGACGAGATAGAACCGCTAGGTTATTCACTGATGTCATAGCGAAAATATAGGAAAATATTTTTTGCGTAACATTAGATAAATAACAAAATAATAATTATAATATAATAATAATAATGTATTACCTCTTGGAGTGCTTAATAATAAAAATAATAAGAGCCGTTTCAAGAGATTATTCTTAACTTGAGTTAGTGATGCTACCAGAGGGATAGTATGTGTACTAACTCAAGTTTATAAGATTGATGATGTTGCTAAGACAAAGTCGCTAATAGCGCATTAAATGTTTCACTCGGTCGTAGTGCAGCAGACGCTAATTCCGTATCAGGGTGGTAATAACCACCAATATCCATTATTTTTCCTTGTACCGCATTCATCTCTTCCATAATGATCACTTCATTTTCTTCAAGCTGTTTTGCTAATGATGCAAAACACGTCTGTAACGTATTGTCTGTTGTTTGTGCTGCCAATGCTTGCGCCCAATACAAGGTTAAGTAAAAACTACTGCCTCGATTATCACGTTCTGTAACTTTGCGAGAGGGGGATTTATTGTTATTAAGATAGTGGCTATTGGCTTCATTTAAACTATCAGCAAGCACTTGTGCTTTTATGTTGCCTGTTTTTGTTGCTAAAGCCTCTAGTGAAACGGCTAAGGCAAGATATTCACCAAGAGAATCCCAGCGTAAATGATTTTCAGCCATAAATTGCTGCACATGTTTAGGCGCTGAGCCCCCCGCCCCTGTTTCAAACAAACCACCCCCTGCAAGCAAAGGCACAATAGAGAGCATTTTCGCACTGGTTCCTAACTCTAAAATGGGGAATAAATCCGTAAGATAATCACGCAATACATTACCTGTGATTGAAATCGTGTCTTTTCCTGCTTTAACACGTTCTAATGAATAATGTGTTGCCTCTATCGGTGACAGGATACGAATGTCAAGACCTTCTGTATCGTGTTCACTGAGATAAGTGTTTACTTTCGTCATGATGTTATTATCATGTGCGCGGTTGGGATCTAACCAAAACACAGCAGGAACATGAGTAGCACGTGTGCGATTGACCGCTAATTTAACCCAGTCCTTAATCGGTGCATCTTTCGTTTGGCACATTCGCCAAATATCACCCTGCTCAACCTCATGTTGCATGAGCGTATTGCCTGCACGATCAATAACACTGACATGACCTGCCGCAGTCATTTGGAAGGTCTTATCATGCGAGCCATATTCCTCAGCCTTTTGTGCCATTAAGCCAACATTGGCAACACTGCCCATCGTACTCACGTCAAAGGCACCATGCTGCTTACAAAAATCAATCGTTGCTTGGTAAATGCCCGAATAATTACGATCAGGAATCATCGCTTTTGTATCTTTTAACGTGCCATCAGCCCCCCACATTTTTCCTGATGAACGAATAGCAGCAGGCATTGAGGCATCAACAATCACATGACTCGGCACATGCAAGTTAGTAATACCCTTATCCGAATCAACCATTGCAAGGGCAGGGCGAGTGGCATAGACCGCTTCAATATCCGCTTCTATTTCGGCTTTTGTTGGTGGATTAAGATGCGTTATTTTAGCGTAAACATCACCAATACCATTATTAGGATCAACGCCGAGTTCAGCAAAGAGTGCTTCATATTTGGTAAAAACATCCTTATAGTAAACGGTCACCGCGTGACCAAACATAATTGGGTCAGAGACTTTCATCATTGTC
>CAYNGN010000158.1:0-524 GCA_964396615.1 uncultured Thiothrix sp.
CGTCACCGAAGAAATCACGGGCGTTGATCTAGTAAAACAACAAATCATGGTCGCGGCAGGAGAAAAGTTAACCGTACCCAATAATCTTAAACCACGTGGACATGCCATCGAATGTCGTATCAATGCAGAAGACTCAAAAAACTTTTTACCCTCTCCTGGTAAAGTCACACGCTACCACGCCCCTGGTGGACTAGGCGTTCTTGTTGATTCTCATCTTTATGGAGATTACAGTGTGCCGCCTTATTATGACTCAATGATAGGTAAGCTCATCACTCATGGCGAAGATAGAGAAACAGCGCTAGCAAGAATGCGGGGCGCATTAACCGAAATGATTATTGAAGGCATAAAAACAAATATTCCATTACACCTCAAAATCCTTGATGATCCTGCTTTTAAACAAGGTGGACCTAATATCCACCATCTTGAAAAAATGCTAAAAAAATCATGAGTTGGCAACGAGTAAACTGTCTTAGCACACGCCTAGAAGCAGAAGCCATCAGCCTCTTCTTTGAAACATTTGGCGC
>CAYNGN010000158.1:569-6186 GCA_964396615.1 uncultured Thiothrix sp.
GGTGAAACACCGTTATGGGATAGCATTAATATCACTGCGTTATATGACGAAGAACACGATCTGACAACCCTTCCACTACAAAAGGTTGATGGTGTATTAGCAAATATCCTTTCTGGTCCATTATGCAAGCTCGCTTCTACGTTAGCGGCCTTTATTAAACCACAGGGGATTATTGTTCTTTCAGGCATACTAACAACACAACAACAGTCTATTATTAATGCCTATAGCCCTTTTTTCAGTGATATTAATTGCGACCATCAAGATGAGTGGTTGAGAATAACGGGTATTAGAAAAAACAGATAACACATCCATGATCTCGCATCCTACTCTACACACACCGCCTTGCTGGCATAGTCTATTAAAAAAACACATACCCCATTAACAATAGAATAAATTCAAATGTCATAATTTTGGTTTATATGGTTATTTGTAGCTCAAAGCGTGGTGAAAAGCAGACTAATGGAAAATATATAACCCTTTGATTTGATAGAATAGTAAGCGAAGGCAATGAAATAAAACACAACATTTTGGCTACAACACGATACCTGAATGATGCGCAACATGTTTTAATTTAGCCTTAAACACTTGTCGAAATACTTAATTACTGTTGCTAGAAAGCTGAAAAAAACAGCCATGCTGCATAAGCTTTCGTCAACGAAACACGTTATAAAACGTACAATAATTCAACTATGTATACACAATGCTCACATTGCCAAGCGATATTTCGCGTTAGTATGAAGGAAGTCACCACCGCCCAAGGTCAACTACGCTGTGGTGAGTGTGATTATACCTTTGATGCAATGACCTCATTAAGTAGTACATTACCGAATGCTATTAGAACATCCGAAGACTCGGTCATTCTGCAAAAAAAGCAACAGCAAGGAAACGATGTATTAGAAAAAAATAAATTCCCAAAATATGTGTTTTTCGTCAGCCTGTTACTGGCTTTATTATTACTGATGCAAGCCATGCACTCATACCGTAACTGGCTCGCACACCAACCCTTAACAGCAAGTATTACACGCACGTTCTGTGACATAACCCATTGTGAAATCACACCACAGCGTGACCCCAGAAATATTAGTATTATTAGCCGAAATGTTTATGCACACCCCAATCAAACAGATGCATTAATTATTTCAGCCTCATTAAAAAATAAAGCAAACTATCTTCAACCGCTGCCTTTAGTTGAAGTGTCTTTTTTGAATAAAAAAGGTGAGACGATTGCCTTACGGCGCTTTCGACCCGAAAGTTACTTAAAGAAGCGTAAAGATAAACTCTTTAAAAGCAAGGAAACCATTACCTTTAAATTAAAAATTGAAGACCCTGGAGCAGAAGCCGTTCGCTTCAAGTTCCGCTTTTTATAAACCGCTCCTCATCATAACGATTAATAAGTATATATGTTAGCAATAGGTTCTTACACATTAAGCAGCAATATCCTACTCGCACCCATGGCAGGTATTACTGATCCTCCTTTTAGGCGCTTATGTAGACACTATGGTGCAGGCCTTGCTACCTCAGAGATGCTAACGTCTGATATTAATCTATGGCATTCAAAAAAATCGGTCAGCCGATTACCACAAGCCGATGAAGCAGAACCCCGTAGCGTACAAATTGCAGGAACAGAACCACAGCTAATGGCAAAAGCGGCTTACTTTAGCATGAAAAAAGGCGCACAAATTATTGATATTAATATGGGCTGTCCTGCTAAAAAAGTGTGTCATAAAAATGCGGGTTCAGCCTTAATGCAAGAACCTGAACGGGTTGCTGCTATATTAAAAGCCGTCACCCATGCTGTTGATATACCGGTCACCTTGAAAATACGCACAGGATGGGCGCATAAACACAAAAATGTATTACAAATTGCTGAAATAGCACAAAAAAACAACATATCAGCATTAACAATACACGGTCGTACACGGCAAGATGCTTATCGAGGTCATGCAGAATATGAAACCATACGACAGGTAAAACAGGCTATTGATATCCCTATTATTGCCAATGGTGATCTTAATACCATTGAAAACCTAAAGTTTGTTTTGGAGTATACAAAAGCAGATGGACTGATGATTGGTCGCGTAGCACAAGGACAGCCGTGGATATTTCAGCAATTTAATGAGATACTGAATCATGGAAAAATACTCACTAAACAGTCACTAACAGAAAAACAGATGATCATTATTGATCATATTAACGCAATTCATCGTTTCTTCGGTACAAAAACTGGAGTGCGTGTTGCAAGGAAGCATATCGGCTGGTATCTAGACAAACTGTCTATTTCCCCAGTAGTTAAACGGTCGATTTTTGAAACGGATAAACCAGAAAGACAAGTGCAGCTTTTAGATCAAGCGCTTGCACCCCCCCAATAATGAAGTAAAGGAAACATTACTAATGAATAACACAGTATCCATCTCAGAGACTCAAGCATCCCTTCTGTCAACCACAGTAACTGATGTTACCCGAAACTACTTGAATACCCTTGGTGATCAAGATGCAACAAACTTATACCGCCAAGTGCTTGATCAAGTTGAAAAGCCACTCTTAGAAGTTATTATGGAGCGAACTCATGGTAATCAATCTAGAGCCGCTATTTGCTTAGGCATCAATCGTGCTACTTTACGTTCTAAACTAAAGCGTCATGGACTTATGTAACAAAGTGCGATAAGTGTTATGCAACCCTTACCCAATCGACAAGAACAAATAATCCGCACTCATTCAAGCCTAATACGTCTTGTAGTGCATTCATTGCAACAGCCTGCTTTGCAGAACAAGCTTGATGACGTTCTCAAAATAAGTGCTGATAATGGATGGAGCAGCCTTGTGAATGCAATACGAAAGATTGTGGCTGGTGATCACAGCCGCCTCGTATTAGATCAACTGGATGAAGAGGATAAAGCAATTATTGGTGCTATTCTTGATGCTATTGAAAACCCCGCCACACTGCCCGAAGATCAGGCACAAGGCGGTGGTGATCCTAGCGCAGCGGCACCAGGCCTTGCACACATGATCCAGGAGTCTGCTACTGGCAACGCTCAGGCATTATCCATATTAGCGGATATGGCCGAACAAATGAGCAGTGCCGGTGGCGATATGCGCCACTTGGGGGGAATCATGAAACGTTTAGTCGATGGGGAACGGGATGTTGATGTATTATGCAGGGGAATGGGTCTAAAAGGTCGTTCTCTTGTACTCTCAATCCTTGAAGAACTTGGTAAACATCAGATGCACTAAGTTTCTCATACCAAATAACAGATAAGTAAGATCAGGTACGCTATCCGTATCCGACACATCAAACCTACGCATTTTTCTAATGATGAGGCTCTAGCCTCATCTATGGGTTATTGCTTTTATACGCTTTTCTCTCTTCCAGCTACTACACTTTCTTGTTTGTTTGAAGGCATCCTATTTTTGGAAAAAGAGTAGAGATGTGAAAAGCAGTAATCATAAAATTATGTACGAATCTATACTATACTTAAGTCATAATAATAGAAAAATATAACCCCTTGAAAAGAGTACAAAAAACAACCGCTCCACAAACAGCTTAAGGAATTAAGCACTCAACTGAAGAATTTAAACGTGTTAGGTGGCTGTTGAGGCTACTTGCCCACCCTCTTTGGCTATGCTTAGAGGATTATTGAAACAACACAAATCACACGACCAACACAAACAGGGAGCTTTACGATGACAAGATTTGAAAACAAGGATTCCATGCGTATCGACACAGGCGCACCTAACAGCATTGAGTCAACCATAAGGGTTTCAGGGCTTCAAACCATCAAAGATGTCACCATAAGCCTTGATATTAAGCATACTTACACAGCGGATCTCAATATTGCACTGATTTCGCCCAATGGCGTAGGGGTTGTGTTGGTTGCTGCAAGAGGCCGAAATGGTAATGACTTCAATGATACACACTTTGATGATCACGCCTCTACTGCGATTGCTGATGCACTTCCTCCTTTTCAGGGAACCTATCGTCCAGAAGGACAATTATCGATCCTTAAAGGGGTGCAGGCGAATGGAATATGGACGCTGAGTATTGTTGATGACGCATATAGAGACGGGGGCTTTCTTAAGGGTTGGTCATTATCAATCACTGATGAAAAACCACGTTATGCGCTTACTATTGATTTTGTCGGTGGATTATCAACCAGCCAAATGACCATTTTTTCCAATGCCGCCCAACGTTGGTCAGAAGTGATTACCAGTGATTTATCACTCACCATTCAAACCAAAGGGACTTACATTGATGGGGCAGGAAGAACATTGGGTCAAGCAGGTCCAAAGACAGTAAAACCAGGAACGCTTTTTCCCAATACGGGCATTATGGAATTTGATACGGCTGATTTAGCAAGAATGGAAATCAATGGCAGCCTGTATAATGTCATTCTGCATGAAATGGCACATGTTATTGGTGTTGGTACATTATGGGCGCATCATGGCTTGTTAGAAAAGGCAGGCACGGACAACCCACTCTTTACGGGTGCTAGAGCCATGCATGAATACGGTGTTTTACTGGGTCAATCTCCCACTAAAGTCCCTGTCGCTAATACGGGTGGTATAGGTACAGCTGATGGTCACTGGCGAGAACTTACTTTTGGCAATGAGTTGCTATCAGGTTACCTCAATGCGGGCTTATTACCCTTAAGCCGTCTGACCATAGCCATGCTTGAAGATATGGGCTATGAGGTTAATTATGAGGCGGCTGACCCTTATGTGCTTCCCAGTTTACGGGTAGCGATGGCAATGCTCGCTGAAAATACACGAAATGATGTGCCTTATGTGGATAGACCGATTTGTGAAGGGATTTAAAGGTGAAGGAGGCAATCGCAAAGATTGCCTCCATTATCTGGGATAGAGAGTATTTATTGCCCTCCAGCAGCTTGAATCACCGTACCACAACAGCCACTATAGGCTTTATTATCCAACAACCCGATGATTTGGTAATCAAACACTTTGTCTGACATACCATCATTACAACTTCCCTCAGAGATAAAAGCCACTATCGAATGCTTTGCATCGTTACCCATAATAACTCTTGACGTTTTTACACTATTCATCGCATGAGTATTCACTGTCATTGTGACATTAAAATAGTTACTAGAACCAGAAAGAACATGTGCCTCTATTTTGGCTGTCCGCATATCAATATCAACCCGCCAAAACGGTTCTGTACCACTACACGAATAAGCATTGGGAAGTATGTTTGAGTAAGTCTTTAAATAGTGGCTATTGACCCAACCTAACGTGCGTAAAGAAGGTGTACTGATTTTCACCCATCTTGAATTAGGCTGCCGTTGGATAATTTTAATATTTTTGGCATTGTAAGGCAGTGATGACAAAATAGGCGTTTTAACATGGGCTCCTTTGCGTATATTCAGCGTCTCCGCTGCAAAGATATTTGTCACTTTATACAGCTGTTCCGCTGCATACAACGGTAAGGTGCAAAAGCAAAGTATTAATAAGGCCGTTAATCGTTTGAAGATCATCATTAATTTTCCTTTTCTTAGATGAACAGAGGCTTACGCTGAGCTATTTTATGTGAATAATACCGATCAAGCTATGTGAACCTGCCACATTATGTAACATCCAGACGGCAAAATTAAATAAACTGACC
>CAYNGN010000158.1:6199-6495 GCA_964396615.1 uncultured Thiothrix sp.
ACTGACACAAGGCTGTCAGTAGCCCTTAAGTACACTAACACCTGTTGTTGAAAGCCCCCTATTACCCAACACTCAAAAGGAGTTATCGTATGAATAACAATATTGTTACGTGGTTTGAAATCCCTGTTAAAGACATGGAACGTGCCAAAACGTTTTATGCCCATGTTATGCAAACTAGCTTTACAGTTGATGAAAAAGAAGGCATGACCACGGCTATCTTTGAACATACCCAACCAGCCGTTGGTGGCATGTTAATCGCTAGTGAGAACTATGAACCGAGTGAAACAGGAGCGGTT
>CAYNGN010000159.1:0-6468 GCA_964396615.1 uncultured Thiothrix sp.
TTTCACATTGATTGATAAACCACTCAATACGTCTTTTTCTGAGCTCTTATAACGAAAGCTAATGTTTTCAACACGAACATTACCTTTGCATTGTGTCAGTTCTTTTTTACCCGTGTCTTGTTCGCGTTGTTCATCCAATAAGGAAAAAATACTGGCCGATGCGGCAATCCCTTTTTGCAAGATTGAGTTAATGGCAGTCAGTCGTCGTACGGGGGTGAGGAGCAGAATGAGTGCCATAATAAAGGCCGTAAATTTTCCTGGGGTCAATGTTTCAAGTACGGATGCCTGTGTAGCAATGTAAATAATAATTGACAAAGCAATCGCAATCATAAATTGAATCAGTGGAGTGCTGATTTTATCAGTGAGCGCATTTTTTAGATGCATTCTCCAGTTATGATGGTTAGCGGCTTCAAAGCGTTCTTTTTCGTAGGTTTCACCATCAAAAATTCTTACTTCTCGTTGTGCGCCAATGGTTTCATTGGCGATTTGGGTAATATCGCCCACGGATTTTTGTAAATTAAGACTGAGGTTACGAAAGCGTTTGCTAACATAAATAACAATGAGGGTAATGACAGGCACAATTAACAATAAGCCCAATGTGAGTTGCCAACTTTGGTAAAACATCAGCCCAAGTAAGCCAATAATAGTGAGGGTATCACGCACAATAACCGTCAGACCTTGTGTTGATGCGGCAGCCACTTGTTCAACATGATAGGTTAGTTTTGCAAGTAACTGCCCTGATGGATTAGTATCAAAATAGGAAATAGGCACATGTAATAGTTGATCAAATAATTCCGAACGCAGTTGTTTAACAACGGTGCGTCCTACTTTTGTCATGTAGTAACCTGAAATAAAAGTGGAAATGCCACGTGCTAAAAAAACGAGCAAAATAGCCAAGGGCATATACGCCAATATTTTGGGGTCTTTGTCTAAGAAAGCCCCATCCATTAACGGTTCCATCAAGCTGGCGAACAGAGGCTCAGTTGCTGCACCAATCACAAGACCAATTAATGCGTAGGTTAACCATTGCCAATGTTGTAGCGCATAACGAACGAGGCGTTTATATATTTTTAGACCTTGCTGAGACGGTTGGGTATCCACGTACGACATTACTCACAAAGTTAAGAAAGGGGAATTGGAGGGCAAGTATATAACAAATGATACTTGCCGTGTTTTAGTTGAGGATAACTTATTTTTTTCTTTCCGATTGAGAAGTGGCAAGGGAGAAGTTGGTCAAGCCCACACGACCTGCTATATCCATCGCGGTAATAACGTATTGATAACCTGCATTAGCATCTGAGCTAATAATTAATGAAGGTGTGTCTTTACGTTGGTTTAGTGTTTCTGTCATTGCCAAAAACAGAGTCTCAGGTTTGCTATTAATCACTTCTTTTTTATCCAGATAATAACGTCCTTTACTATCAATAATCAGTTCGAGAATATTTTCTTGTGCCTCAGGACGACTAGAATCAGCGGTTGGTAAGTCTATTTTTATTTTTGATTCTTTTTCAAACGTCGTGGTTACCATGAAAAAAATCAGTAAAAGAAAGACGACATCTATCAGCGAGGTTAAATTAATCTCTACATCATCTATTTCAGTGCTTCTGAAATTCATTGTGGTGTCCTGCGTGCTTGTTGTGGCATTGGTTTTCTAACGGAGGCTTGGCGGGGAGTTGTTTGTATGGGAGGCTTGCTCATCATTTTTTGGCGTACATCTGCTGATAATTCAACGAGTTTGAGTGCTTGTTGTTCCATGCGCACGACATAATCATTGATTCTGCCTTTAAAGTAGCGATGAAAAATAAGCGCTGGAACAGCGACTGAAATTCCCGCAGCAGTGGTAATCAACGCTGTAGAAATACCCCCAGCAAGTTCTGTTGGGTTACCAACACCCATTGTAGTAATGACGCTAAATACTTGGATCATCCCAATCACTGTACCGAGTAAGCCAAGCAGTGGGGTAACGGCTGCAATGGTACCAAGTGCGGTCATAACGTTCAAGCTCATGCGCAGCATGTCGCCCCGCTTCTTCAAGACTTTCTTTCATAATGTGTCTTGGCTGTTGGCTATTTTCAAGTCCTGCGGCCAATACTTTACCAATAGTCGAACTTTCGCGTACTTCTTCAATTTCGGTTTTTTGGGGGGGAGTACCGCGCAAAATAAGCTTTTTTGCATGGGTAACGGCATTATCAGGAATAATATTACGCGTTCTTAGCGCCAGAAAGCGTTCAATGACAATTGTCATTGCAATAATAGAGCTAAGTAGAATCGGTATGATTAGTAATCCACCTGCTTTTAAAAATTCAAACATAAGTTTACCTTGAAAATCATTTATTATTATTTTAGACCAGAGAAGAAAAAGTATAGGGATGAGTCAGTGTAGTTATTTTGATCATGATGATATTTTTTAGCATTAAATCTATAGCTACATGGCTATGAAACGTATTTATTTAGAAAGTTCCTAAGTATCAATTGGTTTCCGCTACCTTTAGGTTTCCAGCAACCCTTAAAATTATCGCTGCCCATAATACGTGATTGCTGGGATAGTGTGTACTCTATTTTGTAAGTGGTATGGCTGTTAGCTAACGCTATCATAGTTGATTTTTTAAAGCTGAAAATAATTATGAATGGTTGAGCTATTAGCATTTACTGATAGCGCTTTATTTTTATAGGATTTAAAAATAATCCATAGGGTCTGCTGGGTTCGTCAGCGTGAATGTAATTATCTGAACATCTATATTGTGGTTTTTCGATGACCCTATTAGACTCTGCGCCAATCTATAAAATAACAATGGATATCATCGTGTACGCTTTTATTCGTCAACTTTTGTTTCTTCTGCCTACTGAAACTTCTCATCATATGGCGCTGACTAGTTTGTCCTTTGCCTACAAGACAGGCTTGCTTGCTTTTTTTAGCCCTACTCTTGCAAGTCAACCCAAACAAGTGATGGGGCTTACTTTTCCTAATGCTGTTGGTTTGGCGGCAGGTTTAGATAAGAATGGTGATTATATTGATGCGCTTGGGCAATTAGGTTTTGGTTTTGTTGAGGTGGGTACCGTAACCCCTCGTGCGCAATCTGGTAATGAGAAGCCCCGTTTATTTCGTTTGCCAGCAGTGGGTGGCATTATTAATCGTATGGGGTTTAATAATAAAGGCGTTGATTACCTTGTCGAACAGGTTAAACAGACGAATTATCACGGTATTATTGGCATTAATATTGGCAAAAACCTTGATACTGCTGTTGAAAATGCAGTGGATGATTATTTAATTTGTTTACGTAAAGTTTATGCTTATGCGGATTATGTGACCATTAATATTTCATCGCCGAATACCCCAGGATTACGTTCTTTACAAACAGGTGATGAGCTAGGGCGCTTATTAGGTCAATTAAAACAGGAGCAGCAACGTTTGGCAGAAGAGCAGCAACGTTATGTCCCGCTTGCGGTTAAGGTTGCCCCTGATCTTAGTGACGCTGAAATAGCAGATATGGCAACTGCGTTAAAAGCCAATCATATTGATGCGCTTATTGCCACGAACACAACTTTAGCACGTGACAAAATAGCAGGCTTACCTCATGCGGCTGAGCAAGGTGGCTTAAGTGGCGAGCCTGTTAAAGCAATGTCAACGGCCGTTATCAAAAAATTCAAGCAGCATTTAAAAAATCAGGTGCCTATTATTGGCGTAGGTGGCATAGCATCAGCAGCAGATGTCACAGAAAAAATGGATGCAGGTGCAGAGCTGGTACAAATTTATACAGGTTTTATCTACCAAGGTGCTGCATTGATTGCTCAGTCCGTAAAAGCAAGTAATGGCTAAGAACTTGCTTGCAAAAAAGGAGGCAGTATTGAGCCATTAAGTTGTGATAGGGCATAAGCTGTTGTAGCAAATAAGGTGATAAAAAGTAAAGGTATTAACCATTTAAAGATATTGGGTAGCGGTGAAGAGGGGTTGCCATAGCCATTAATACCTTTTGTGCCTGGTAAGAGCCAGTACAGAATAATAATGGGTGGAAAAGCGAGTAGCAACAATGCTAACCAACCTGTTTTATTAAAATCGTGTGTGCGTTGAGCAGTAAGACGTATTAGCAATATAAGCGCTAATAACATCGCTAGTGCCATTAATAGGTAAGCAATGTTGATACCTGTATCGCCAAATTGACTGATTTGTCCTGCAATAGCAGCAATAATCCAGAAAACCAATGCGGGTAATATAAATGAAAAAAAGAAGTAAACACTACGTCCAATACGTCCATCCGCAGCGAATAAATTAAGTTTATTGTATTTGTCTATCATATTCCTTGACCTTGAGGAGCGCTAATCATCCTTGTGATAGAGCGAACCTTTACTCTTAGTATTTGTAATAACACGTGTTAGCTAGTACTTTTGTCTAGCTGTGGAGTACTAATAATGCGGCTATTACTAGAAAAATAGAATTTAATCTCGGACGAGAGTATCTATTTGTGGGTGGAGTGATACTAGCGGCTAGGTATATAGGACTAATGGGAAGGAAAAACGTATAAATCAACGCTAATCATAGATATTTTGAATGGTTAAACGGTTAAGTGATGTATTTTAGACACAAAAAAACCGCTGATTAGAGCGGTTTTTTATTGCGAGGCGTTTATTTTGCTACAGGCGCTGCTGTATTCGTATCTGGCTTTGCTTCTGGTGCTTTTACGTCTGCTGCTGGTTTTTCCTCAGGTGCTACTGCTGTGTTTTTAGGGTCTGGGGTCGCTAATTGTGCGTTGCGTTGCTCATTCATTTTTTTGAAAAAAGCTTCTGTTTGCGCGCGTTGTGCTTCCATACGTTGTTGAACTTGTTGAAAGCGAGCTGCTTGAGCTTGATAAGGGTTCATTCCTTGTGCTGGCATAGGCTGTCTATAGCCATTCATCTGCATAGGAGCAGGTGCATAATTATTACCATAAGGGTTATACATCATCGGCATCATCTGCATGTTAGGCATATAGTTTTGTGGCATGTAGCCCTGTTGCATATAACCTTGAGGAGCCTGTGTTGCTGGCATTTGTGGCATATTCATTGGCATCTGTGCCATTGGGTAAGGATAAGGTCTATTTTGGTTATTCCACGGTGTCGCAGGGGCATTACTATCACTATAGCCTCCTGAATTACCCTGCATATTGCCAGTAGAGTTTCCTGTGCCAACGGCATCAGCAGTTGTTGTGCCTTTTGCGTCACCGTTACCTTCACCTGACATCTTCGTGTCCATATCCGTGCGGCCTTTAGCTTTAAAATTAATTGCGAAGTCTATTTCAGCATCTGCATCGCCTCTGCCCGTTGCCCAACCTTTTGCATTGCCTGTGGTTTTACCCGTTCCTTCGCCTTTGCCTGTTGTTGTGGCATCAGCATTAGCCGCTGCGTTACCCGCTGCATCTGTTTTTGTATTGCCATCCATCCATTCCGCAGATGCAGTGGTTGAGAGTGCTATTAATGTTGCAAGTGTGAGTGTTGTTAATTTCATTATAATGTACCTGGGCAGAAGTGATTTTATCTTTCGGAAGTCTATTGAATTAGTATATCTGCAGATACTAATATACTAATATCTATTTATCAAGTTTTGCTTTGTTTTGATCTGTAATTAATCATATTGGTTAACAAAATATGCAAATAACGTGTATTTTTAGGATTACAGCGCTATTTTCCTCTTGGGCTATCTGCTATAAATAGTTTTACTTCCCCATTAATTATAGGTCAGTTTATGCCTTATTCCCCACTTATGCTTGATCTTGCAGGTACCGAATTAACCGCAGAAGAAAAAGAACTGCTTCAACACCCCATGGTAGGCGGGCTTATCTTCTTTACCCGCAATTATCATGATGCAGAGCAAATGACCGAACTTGTTACAGCGATTCGTAAAGCAGCCACTAATGACATACTTATTGCGGTTGATCACGAAGGTGGGCGGGTACAACGCTTTCGCGATAATTTTACCGAATTGCCTGCTGTGTCCACACTGGGTAAATGCTATGAAAACAATCCAGCAGAGAGTTTACAACTTGCTCAACAGCATGGCTGGTTGATGGCAAGCGAAGTCAAAAGTGTCGGTATTGATTTTAGCTTTGCGCCTGTACTTGATCTTGATTATGGTATTAGCGATGTCATTGGCGAACGTGCGTTTCATCAGCAAGCGGATATTGTCTCAGAATTGGCTGCGGCTTATATCCAAGGTATGCGTGATGCAGGCATGGCAGCAACGGGCAAACATTTCCCTGGTCATGGTGCGATTAAAGCGGATTCGCATATTGCCATGCCTGTTGATCCGCGTAGCAAAGAAGACATTTTCAACGCCGATGTTATTCCTTTTACTCAATTGTTTGCCCAAGGCTTAGAGGCAGTGATGCCCGCACATGTTATTTACCCTGAGATTGATAATCAGCCATCAGGTTTCTCTCATGTATGGTTACAAGACATTTTACGCAAACAACTCAATTTTGACGGTGCTATTTTTAG
>CAYNGN010000160.1:0-6456 GCA_964396615.1 uncultured Thiothrix sp.
GGATCAGGGTGGCAAACAATGGGAATACCTTCACTGAGTGGCATCAATGTTGATGCTGATAGCCCAAATGCATGAAAAGTTGGAAGAATAGACATAATGATATCGTCTTCACGTGTATTAAGTGTATCCGCGACTTGTCGTGCATTAGCGGCGAGATTTTTGTGACTAAGTTCAATACCTTTAGGAGAACCTTCACTGCCACTGGAAAACAAAATAGCAGCAGTTTGTTCAAGAGGCATACGTTGTAAACAGAAGATTTGTAACAAGCGTGTTGGCACTATAACGACAGTAATGAATGTGGTTAACATTTGTGCGCGGCTAATCTTTTCTTTGAGATCTTCCAAATAGTGTACTCTGACATTCAACGTGGAATCAGTAAGAATAGTCTCCATATCCATGCCTTTTTGCTTTAGCTTTTGCATAAATTTACGGGAGGTGTAGATTGTTTTAATCTCTGCTTTTTCAATCGCTGATCGTAAAGCGCTTTCACTAGCAGTATAGTTGAGATTGACAATGGTTTTACCAAGGCTTAGCACAGCCATATTGGTAATGGCACCCGCAGTACTCGTTGGTAGAAGTAAACCAATGTTTTGTTCAGGACTACGTTGTTTAATCAGTGCTGCAAAGCGAAATACAGCGGTGATAAAGGCGTAATTATTGAGTGGTTTACCAATAATATCGGTGCTTGCCATGCGTCTACCCATTTGCTTGGCTATTTGCAACCATTGCACGGGGATTGGATCAATGTTATGTGTAAAGTTCTGCCATGACATGACGGATAAATCAAAAATGCGTCGTTTTAAGGTATCAGCTTCGGTATCTGCAGATAGCTTTTCGCCAAAAGCAACGATTACATTGTGTTTAAAACCAGACTTTCGGTTGGCCTTTAAGAAACGACTGGAACGAGAAAAGCGACTTCCCCATAAACCATGTAGGTAGAAAGGAATAATAATAGCATCTGTACCTTCTAAAGTGCGTTCATAGCCACGTTTAAATTCGGCGAGTTGTCCTGTGCGACTGATTGCGCCCTCAGGAAAAAGGCACACGGCTTTTCCTTTTTTTAGCAATTCGCTAATGGTGTTAATGGCTGATGTGCTAGATTTAGATGAAATAGGTACGACACCAAAGAGCTTTAAAAACCACGTTAAATACCAACGTTGGTAATAGCTTTGATCCATCACAAAATGAACGGAGCGTGGCGCAGCGATTTGTACCAATGCCCAATCTATCCAACTAATATGGTTGCCTAACAATAATACGCCACCTGATGCAGGAATATTTTCAAAGCCAAGCACATGCATGCGGTACTGTGAATGAAACAAACGAGTAATCAGAAAACGTAATAGTGACTGTGGCAGAGCTTTGATCGTATAAATTGAGCCAACAACGACTAATGTGCTCATGATAAAGAATAAATGAATACTGTCCAATCCCTTGTAAGCCAGAAATGCCGTTAAGGCAAGGAATAGCAGCATCGTACTGTTATGAATAAAATTATACGCTGCTAAGGTTCGACCTAGTTGCCCTTTAGGAGCGTGATATTGCATATAGGCATTGAGTGGTACAATAAAGAAACCACCCATAATACCTAGGAAAATAAAGTTGGTGATTTGTAGCCAGATTGAATCAAGAAAAGTAATCGCAGCGGTTGAGAAAGCTATGCCCATTGCACCAACAGGAATCAGGCCACTTTCGATATGATCACGTGAGATACGTCCTGCGACTAATGAGCCAATCATAATGCCAATGCCTATGCAGGCTAATAGCCCTTGCATCACATCAACACGTTCAATGGCTAAGTGTGCTTTAGCAAAAGCAGGGTAAGTAGCAAGGATGACTTGGGCAACAGACCAAAAGACGGATAAGCCAAGAATAGATAACCAAATGAATTTATTTTCGTAGACGATGGATAAGGTTTTTCGTTGTGTATGACCTGATTTATAGTTAGCCCAGTCAAAGCTCATATTTTTTAGGGTTGCCGTTTTTTGTGGTAAGCGATAGGCAAGTACGAGTTCAATAAAAGTAAGTGCAATGAGTAGCCAACCTAAGGGGGCGATATAGAGTAATAACGTATCTTTACTCATATTTTCTAAGTTTAATTGTTGTTTCAATAAGTATTCAAACAAAATAGAAAATAGAAAGGTACTGAAAAGAATGGAGATAATAGTCGTTGCTTGTACGACCCCATTGCCTTCAGCAAGGTGTTTATCACCAACGATTTCACGAATAAAGCCATATTTAGCGGGAGAGTAAAGTGCGCTCTGTACCGCCAATAAAAAAGTCATGGCAAAGCTGATCCAAAAGAGTCCTGCGTAATAACTATAAGTAATGGCTAAAGTAATAATAAAGGCTGCCCATGCACTGGTGCGCATGACTTTGTTTTTAGCGTATTTATCGGATAGGTAACCAGAAGGGGTGAAGAGCAATATAAAGGGTAAGAGTATGAGTGCATTGACAATAGCGGTTAGGACGATTTGTTCACTACCATCATAGTTCTTGAAGATGGTATTTTGAATGATTATTTTATGCCCAAGATCAACAAAAGCATTGAGAAAAATGACTACTAAGTAAATTAGAAAGCCGTTGATTTTAAATACATTCTGTCGCATATCAAATCCAGTCTTTATTGTTATAGTTGGAGAAGTAGGGGGTATGTCAAAGCAGTACTTAAGTTGCATAAAATAGCACAGTTTAGAGGAAGTTCTGAAAACTACAAGGGGTTAGCGTTGGGCTGTGTGTTCGAGTTTATCTTCTGCATAGTAATGATGATAAAAAGAGCTAAAGGAAAAGTCTTTTAGTAGTTTATGTAGTTTTATTGGGATTGATTTTCTTCCCCAAAAACTGGATTTTTTATCAGCAGGAATGACAATGATTTCTTTGAGATTATTGTATTCTTGTAATCCTAGTTCATAGGCCTGCATGTGGAAAACGGTATTATTTTGTGGCAATGATTTGCCTATATAGTGAGTCATAAAATAAGGTTGGCGGCGAAAAATATCACCACCAAAGTGTGGTGTTAGTGGCAGTGGGTATTCATCAATGCCAAAAACATCAAACGCTAATAATGAAGGATTATAAACGGCTAATGTTTTTAGCGTTGCTTGTGGTAGCAGTGAGGAGTCATATTTAATGCCTATTTTTTGGAGTAACGTACAATAGGCTCTAAATGATGTATCTTCAGTGGTAAGGTTACTGGAGCGAATCCCAATGATTTTTTGCTCTGTAATGTCTTCTAGTAACTGTAGGGTATGTGCGGTTTCATAAGCGAAGCGTTTACCATTGTGTTGTGGCAGTACATAACAAGCGACTTCATGACCTGCGCGGACAATTTTTCGTATCAAAATGGGGTATTTTTTTGCAACCTTGCGTTCAATAAAAAAGGTTCCTGTGGTAAAGTTTTTATCGAGTATTTTCAGTAATAACAAGGTACTCGTCCATATATGTGTTGATATAGGGTTGCGTCGATCTAAATGGTACATCCAGTCAGATATATTGGTTGTAAAAATCATGAATAAACACATCGCTAATTAATATTAGCTAAAAGTCTAGTTTTTACGCTTTTAAAAAGCGATGTGTTTCAAGATAGAAGTAACAAATTTCAGATAGAACTAATAAGGCTGTTCTATAAGCACATGTAGTGTATATAGAAAATATGTTAAGGTGGATTATGCTTTTTATTGTTAATAGTGTGAAAAATTTATAGAAAATAGGGTAAATATAAAACGATGAATCAAGCCTATTATGAAATAGCTCAAGCAGGGCAAAAAATGGACAGTAATACCGTGTTTTTAATTGCACTTGTTATGTTGATACTCGGTTTTGCGATTGCATGGTTTTTGTATGCAGCTCCTTTGCAAGAAGCACGACGAACAATTGATAAACTGAAGATGCAGTTGCAGACAAAAGAACAAATTCATGCAGAACGTTTGAAAACGTATGATAGTGCGCAAACCCAGATGCAAAATAGCTTTGCTGCATTATCACAACATGCTTTACGTGATAATAATGCACAGTTTTTGCAGTTAGCACAGGAAACATTGATGCGCTTTCATACTAGCGCACGTAGTGATTTAGTTGGGCGACAAGAAGCGATTGATGAAATGCTAGAGCCTATTTATAGCGCCTTGGATGAAACGCGTCGCCAAATTAACGATATTGAAAAAGAGCGTCAAACCAGTATTGGTTCTGTTACTGAGCAATTACGTGCAGTGGCAGAAGAAAATGATTTATTGCGTCAAGAAACGAGTAAATTAGTGACGGCTTTGCAACGTCCTGAAGTGCGTGGGCAATGGGGGGAAATTACGTTAAAACGCATTGTCGAATTAGCGGGAATGGTAGAGTACTGTGATTTCATTGAGCAATATCATCAGGATAAAAATGGACGCGTGGTAAGACCCGATTTAGTGGTAACCATGCCTGATAAACGCGAGCTTATTATTGATGCAAAAACACCCTTAGATGCTTATTTAATGGCGGTGAGTGCGAGTGATAGTAGTGTGCGTAAACGTGAGTATCTGCGTCATGCAAAAATTGTGCGTAATCATATGAAAGCCTTAGCTTCCAAGCGTTATTGGGAACAGTTTGAGCAGAGCCCTGACTTTGTTATTTTATTTATACCAGGAGAGCAGTTTTTAGCTGCAGCTTTAGAGCATGATAAAGATTTGTTAAAAGATGCGTTGGCTGAAAAAGTGATTTTAGCCTCCCCCACCAGTTTGATTGCTTTATTGCGTTCAGTTGCCTTTGGTTGGAAACATGTCGCTTTATCGGAAAATGCAGAGCTTATTCGTGACCTAGGGCAAGAACTCTATAAAAGAGTTGCAACGTTTACCGAGCACATGGCACGATTGGGCAAGAGTCTAAATACTAGTGTGGATAACTATAATAAAGCATTAGGCTCTTTAGAGAGAACGGTTTTGCCTAGTGCGCGTCGGTTTACAGAGTTAGGGATACAAGAAAGTAAACCCATGCCAGAGACGAGTATTATTGAACAAACGCCTCGTGCGCCAGTAGAAACCGATTATGATGAGAAGCGTTGTCATTAGTTTTATAGGTAATTTATAGTTATTCACCTAAATAGTTTCTCATAGCGGTGAGAGTTACTTGTTATTTTTTAACCAATAGGTGTTTGAGCGTAGCGAGTTTTATTGGATAAAAAATAACAAATGACGCTCGCCGAACGATTAACTAAGAAATTTAATAATTTAATAAGTGAATGTCTATAGACAACAGAAAATTTTAATTTGTGGGTAAATGTTTTGA
Organism: uncultured Thiothrix sp.; assembly: GCA_964396615.1. GTDB lineage: Bacteria > Pseudomonadota > Gammaproteobacteria > Thiotrichales > Thiotrichaceae > HyVt-477. The sequence continues at coordinate 5,260 of CAYNGN010000160.1, forward strand.
ATATTACAAAATCAGGGTCAAGAAGTGTCTTGTTTCAGGTGCTTATTCTTCTTTTAGTGATTGCTGTTTTATTGCTGATGCAGAAACAAACACTCTATGATTTGTACATTGGTGGTGATGATAGTCGTATGGGGCTCATGCTCAACGGGATTGTTATTGTTGTGTTTTTGTTGGGGTTAACACGTATTGTTATTGTTTTATTGAGCTATGCCAGAGAGCAAGAAATGTTGTTGCGTTTGGCGAAAAATGTAAAGAAAAAGAGTCAATATCCCTTAGCTGGTCTTGCTGAAAAATCATTAGCTGCCAAACGCTACCAACAGATTCGCTGGATTTATGATCATAATGCACCGATTAATCAAGCTGCGTTGGCTTCAAGTCTAAATGCGAGTGAAAGCTCACGTTTTACCCTTATTCGTTTTGTACATAATATTCTTATTTTAGTGGGTGTGTTTGGTACGGTTGTTTCTTTATCAGTGGCTTTGGTGGGGGCTTCAGGTTTATTAGATTCCCCTGCAGAAAGTATGCAACGCATGGGCTTAATTATTAGCAGTATGTCAACCGCATTAAGTACAACAATTACTGCGATTGTATGTTTTATTATTTATGCCTATTTTTTCTTACGCTTGAATGACGTGAAAATACACTTATTAAGTAGTATTGAAGATGTGACTAGCTTATATATCTTGCCACGTATGATGCATAATGAAGAAACAATGGTACGTGATGTGGCTAAATTGACCACTGCACTACGGCAAGCAGCGGAGCGTATGGCAGAGGTTGAAACCGGCTTTATTGCCGCTGGAGAAGGCTTGCAAGCAACCGTTGGTTTGATGCAGCAGCAAGTCTCGCGTATTGATACGGATATGGGGCAATTGAAAGAATTACTGCGTGAAGGTTTTCGCCTACCGCATGAAATGACGCGTAATAATGATACCGTGAGTACAGAAAAAGAGTCTAATCATTATGAATAACGGCTTCCCTAATTCCGATTTTTATAATGAGCATGAGGGAGCAGGAGGTGAAAGCTTCTGGCCGTCCTTTACCGACATCATGATGGTGATTGTGATGATGATATTAATGGTGACTGTCATAATCATGATCGTGATTTGTATGATCATAATAATGGTGAAGGTCTTCAGAATTATGGTGTTAACAAAAATGATTAGAATGGTGACTGTCTGCATAGTGCTGGTGGTT
>CAYNGN010000161.1:0-6439 GCA_964396615.1 uncultured Thiothrix sp.
CACTAAATTGAAATCAACACGTTAGGCGAGTGAAAAATAAATGACACTCGTTTAACGATTAAGGCGTTCATGCAAGCCTTTTGGTGTCAGTGACAAATAATCGATAGGATTCTCCCGTTGACCATGCTTCAAAACCTCAAGATGTAAATGAGGGCCTGTTGACCGTCCCGTTGTCCCCACCTCCGCAATCACAGAACCTTTAAACACTTTCTGCTTTAAACGACCACGAGAACGTTTTAAATGCGCATAGCGGCTCATAAGACCATCACCATGAGTCACTTCGACCACATTGCCATAGCCACCACGCTGCCCAATAAACGAGATAATGCCATCACGAATACTACGCACCAGCGTACCTCTCTTCGCCGAAAAATCAACGCCGCCATGCATACGCTTACTTTTATTAAACGGATCGGTACGATAGCCAAAGTGGGATGAAATTCGAGCATTAGCAATCGGTACATCAAGGTTTTGTGCCAATGCATCAAGGTTAACATTAACGCCTGCGGGTAATAAACCCGTATAAAACGCATATTTCATATAATGGCTCAAAAGCTTTATATCATCGGGCATATCAGCTGATGCCAACGACATATGTGTCATCTTTTTGATTTGGTCAGTAAAAAAAGAAGTACTATAAAAAACAATCCGCCAATGATCATTATCGACACGATAACGGCGATACGCATAATGTGTCGTTATACTTTTTTTGCGCAATGTTTTAATGGCACTTTTCAGCATAAAGGCCTCTACACCTTTATCCCAACGTGCAATTTCTTGTACAAACCATCGCTTAATTGACAATCCTTTAAGGGACTTAGCTTGGTGAAAAACCAAATTATAGCGCTCACCTTGTTTTACATCGGCAACAAGAAAACTAATATCTTTTTCCTTAATCTCAAGTGGATAAAAAAAGCTGACAAGAAAAAGAGGCAACAAAAAAATAAGTTTACTCTTCATCATGATCTCACCTGCCTTAATAAGCTATTTAAGCTTTTAGTATCAATAAGCATCAACCGATAAGAAAAAGCACATAAAACATGCACAAGCAAAGCAATAAGGCTCTGCAAAAAATTATTGTTATTCATTTAAATTTTAGTACAAATGAATTAAGAGATAGACTGACTTTAGAACCATCAACACCGTTCTATCTAGAACTCCTAATTCTATCGCTCCATAGCGTTAGCGTTTTTAAAAATTAGAGCGGCATTGTAGTACAGATAAAAATCATTTCAAGCTTATAAAACAATCACTTGCATATAAATCAAACAAAATAATACCGACTATTGTAATTTTATTGCCAGTAATCACTAATAAACAGGGATGCTTGTACACTATAAAATTTAGGCATAATGAATAAACATCTCAAAGCACAATGGAATAAACTGTGTAATACATTAGCAATAGAGGCCAATCAGCAAGAATTGAAACGCTTATATAACGCATATTCAGAGCCACAACGCGTTTATCACACCTTGCAACATCTGGAAGAATGTTTACAGCATTTAGATAACCATCTATTGCTTCATCCTAGCCCAAATGACTCCGATGATAATGCACTTGATTATGCGCTAATAGAAATAGCCCTGTGGTATCACGATGCCGTTTATCAACCCACCGCGCAACATAACGAACGTAACAGCGCACAATGGGCAGTTGATTTTCTCAGTCGTTCAGGAATTAATACAACGGTTTGTGAACACGTTGATGCATTAATTATGGCAACCTGTCATCAGCAAGAGCAGCAACAGAATGCAAATCACAACCAGCAATTACTGGTTGATATTGATTTACGAATCGATTCTATGGAGGACGTTTTAGAATCACCTAAATAATAAAAGATGAGTAGAACAATAAATTCTAATGGGCTAATTTTCATTCTTCCATCTTTAGGTGGGAGAAGGTTTTGAAAAGATTGTCTCAAAATCTCAAGACTGTTAGTCTCTGTCATGGCAAATTCCTTGTGCGTTTTTGTATTGAATCAGTCATTCGCTCCAGTACAATAATTTAACAGGGTTTTTGCTACTTCCTTATTAGATTAAATTTATAATAAAAATAAAATACTATTATCATAAAAATTGTAATTTTTTAATGGCATGAATTTAAAAGATAAAAATATCTAACACCTATGACTGAAATGGATAGTAGCAAGCATGAATAATAGAGAAAAATTAACAACATTAATAAATGCCTATCAATCTATTGATGATGTTGAAAAAAATATGATCGAGCAACTGCAAACCTTTATTGCGTTACATGAACACCCTATGGATCAATTAATACAAACGGGTCATGTAACCGCCTCAGGTTGGGTGATCGATGCTAATGCGGAATATGCTTTATTAACCCATCATCGTCAGCTTGAGCAATGGTTTCAACTCGGAGGGCATTGTGAGGATAATGAAACCATTCATGCCGCAGCCAGCCGAGAGGTTGAGGAAGAAAGTGGTTTAACGTCGATTCGTTTGCTAGATGAGGCTATTTTTTCGCTGGATGTGCATACGATTCCTACTACGGAGCATTTTGTTGAACATACACATTATGATATTCGCTTTTTATTTAGCGCTGACTTAGAGGAAAGTTTTGTTGTTAGCGCAGAATCAAATGCATTAGCATGGGTGGCACTTGATGCGATGAAACACTATACAACTCACGCCTCAATTCAGCGGATGGTACAAAAAACGGTAAGCCAGCAATTAATCCAATAAGAATAAAGAAGAATAAAGGGGTCAGTACCTAATAAATATAACTACTTGATTTTAATTATTATTTTTGCATCGCGTAAATATGGGTACTGACCCCTTTTACCCGCAATATTCATGTGTCTCATCCTGCTAAAATTTAATAAGTGAACATCGATACAACAGCAAAAAGTATTACCTGCTACCCTGTCGTCCTCTCGTACATTAAGGACATAACTTGTGGAAATCGCAACTCGTAAGCTCGCTGATATAATAACAAGCAGTGACTACTTAAGACTCAACACCGACGTAAGTACACTGAAAAAAAGTATCGAAAAAATTGGTCTTATCAATCCAATCACCATCAATAACAACAATGAACTCCTTGCAGGTGCACGTCGTTTTCAAGCAGTCACCGACTTAGGTTGGGAGAATGTTTCTGTACACATTGTTGAACGTGATCTTTTAGAACAAGAATTAATTTCCATTGATGAAAACCTAGTCCGCACTCCGCTCAATAAACTTGAACTGGAAAAATGTCTTAATCGTGGTCGAGAAATTTATGAAAAACTCAACCCCACAGCAAATAAAATTGACCTTTCCAGTGAGACATTAACCCCTGAAAATAAGCAAAAAGAGAAAGAAAAAGAAAAACGAGATACCAACTCCTTTGCCGCGATTACCGCAGAAAAAACGGGCTTATCAAAGTCCGTCATTAAGGGTGCTATTAAACGGGATGCATTAGCTTCTGAGGCCGTAAAACAAGCACGTCGCTCAGGCGAAATTAATGCCAGTCAGACCAATGAAATCATCAAACTCGATAAAGAAATCCAAGAAAAAGTATTGCCGCTCATTGCTGATAAAACACTAAAAGAAGCGAAAAAAATTATTATTGCCGCCCAAAAAAAGGGTGTTGATGCTGCTATCGAAGAAACGGAAAACCTCATTCCATTGCCGAGAGAATATACGCAATTAAGAAGCCCATTGAGAAAACTCAATCAAAACTTATCACTGATTATTGCCGAAGAATTGCGCTATGACGGTGCAGAACAACAACAAATTAAAAAAGAAATGTTAGCGTTAAAAGAAAATGTGGCGAATTATTTTCGGATGCTTGAGGGGTAACATAATTGTATCCTGTAGAATCTCGCTCCCACGCTGGAGCGTGGGAACAAGAAAAAAGAGGTGAATGTGACAACAATTGACGATAACGACTTACAAGAAATAGCCAACACCCACGGCACTCCGTTATATATTTATAATGCTGCCCACATTCGTCACCAATGCCAGCGCTTACAACACACCCTCGCCGAGCATTTTGACTTGCATTATTCGATTAAAGCCAACCCTTCTCTTGCTATTAGCCATCTCATCAGACAACAAGGCATACAGGCTGAAATTGCCTCTGATGGTGAGCTACATCTTGCACTAGCAGCCGGTTATACACCTGAACAGATCATCTTCGCAGGACCTGGAAAAACGGAACAAGAGCTACGTTTAGCCGTACAAACAAAGCTTGGCTGTATCAATGTTGAGTCGATAAATGAATTACGTTTACTCAATGATCTCGCTAAAAATGAAAATACCATACAAACCATTGGCTTACGAATTAACCCAGCCGCTGAACAACTACAACAAGGCAAAATCATCAATGCGGGTGGCGCACAAAAATTTGGAATTGATGAAGTGCAGGCAGGTGAAGCCATTGCGCTTGCTCAGCAATTACCGCACCTCAACTTACAAGGCTTACACTACTCACTCGCCTCACAAGTACAGCATCATGATGATTTCTTAGCGTTATGTCATATCATTTTACACAGTGCAAAACGCTTAGCAGAAAAACATCAGTTTCATCCAAGTGTATTAAATTTTGGTGGCGGTATTGGTGTACCACATAAAGCCAGCGATACGGAATTTGATCTTTTTGCCTTTATGCAGGGCTTTCATACAATAGCGACAAGTCTTAAACAGCAAGGCTTTTTCAAACACTGCCGTTTTGCACTGGAATTAGGCCGTTTTATTGTTTCTGCTGCTGGAGGGTATCTTGCCCGTGTTGTTGATATAAAAACATCCCAAGGAGTTGCCTTTGCTGTTTTAGATGGAGGGATTAATCATGCCTTATTACCGATTACTGCTAATCAATATCAGGTTAGAAAGGTTCTAAGCAATATCAATAATGAGCAAACCACTGAAGTGATGCTAAGCGGCCCTTTGTGTACCTCAGTAGATAATTGGCGTAATACCGTTTCATTACCTGAACTGCATATTGGTGATCTAGTCCTGCTGGAAAACTCAGGGGCTTATGGACTTTCTGCCAGTATGCTCGGCTTTCTCAGTCGTCAAACGCCTGCTGAAATCCTCATGGATAATAATAAAGCCCTACTGATCCGCAAACGTGGTGATGTTGCTGCCGTGCTTGATCATCAAATTAAGCCTGTATCATTTTTATAGGAAGACTCTCTACAATGCACCAAATTAGCTCCCCTGATGAAATGCAACACTGGTCACAACAACAAGCCGCTCAAGACAATACTGTTAACTTTGTGCCAACACTGGGGTGTTTACACCAAGGACACGCGGCATTGCTCCAGCAGGCAAAGCAGCATAATAAAAACACCGCACTAGTCTTAAGTATTTTCGTCAATCCCCTGCAATTTCGCACCAAACAATACAACGATTATCCCCGAAACTTAGCAGCAGATTTAGCCATTGCGAAGCAGCATCACGTTGCTGCTGTTTTTATGCCTACGCTTGCTGATATGTATCCTACCTTGCCATCACTTGCAGCATGTAGCGAGCTTAAAACCATGCCTGTTGAGCGTGATGTTAAGCGCTTTAAAGCGATAAAACCTTGGGCTAAATATAACTTCAATTACCTACTTTCTCCTGAGACATTAGCGCTTAAAATGGACGGAAAACGCCACCCGTGGTTTTTTGATGGTGTGGCAACAGTGGTCAGCCGTTTATTTGACTGTGTACAACCTCATCATGCTTTTTTTGGTGAAAAAGACCCGCAGCAACTTGCTATTCTCAAACAGTTAGCACAAATGCAACACCCTGATGTAACCGTTCTTAGTGTACCCACCATACGTGATCATGATGGCGTTGCGTCAAGCTCGCGCAATACGCTATTAACTAAAACACAACGTCATAAAGTCGCCACGGTTGCTACTCACTTAGCAAGCGTAGCCATACAACTAAAACAATCAACGCGGACACTGGATGAGCTACTGAAAGAACTGCATCAAACCATCAGTGCCATTGACGGTATTACTATCGACTTTCTACAAGGGGTTAATCCATTGAATCTAGAACCCCTCAATACTGAGTCACAGGATGCTCTGCTTTATCTTGCCTATTTTATGGATGGCATTCGCTTGACAGATGAGCGTTATATTTCGCTGAAGACAATGCCTGTGTGAATGCCTGTGTGATAGAGCGAAGGGCAAGGAAGATCTCAACGATGCTGTTTGGTTTTAGCAACAAAAATCTCGAACCAACCTAGTGTGCTTTGTTGAGTATACATTTAAAGCACACCTTCATGACTGACTGAATTATCTTGTTAAGCAAGAGGACATACTGTGTTCAGCTCTGTTATTGGTTAAAAAATAACAAACACGCCTTCGCTCTACAAAGTAGCTTTTGGAAAAACAAAAAAATACAATAAAATCATATACTAAGGTGAATTTTCTTTGCTTTTTTCTCCTGAATACTCATCAGTAATGTTGGTATATAACAACTAAATGATAAAAAAACAA
>CAYNGN010000162.1:0-6418 GCA_964396615.1 uncultured Thiothrix sp.
TCCTTCTCCAAATTTACCTTCTTTACTTTCTTTCTTGTCATCGCGTTATTTGTAGTCTTACTTGTTTTCGCCTTCTTTACCGTCTTCCTTGTCATCGCCTTCTTTACCGTCTTCCTTGTCATCACCTTCTTTGCCGTCTTCCTTGTCATCGCCTTTTTTACCGTCTTTCTTGCCATCACCTTCTTTGTCACCGCCGCATTTGCCTTCACCGCATTTGCCTTCACCGCATTTACCTTCACCGCATTTACCTTCGCCACATTTACCTTCTTGAGTTGCAGGAGCAGGGGTTGTGTTTGATGTTACTTCAAGTATTTTTGCAGCAGCATCTAAAGATGCATCAGCTGCTAAGACAGTGTTTGAAGCCAATAAAGCGCCTGCTAGAGAAGTGCTAACAGCAACAGTCAGTAGTTTTTTACGTGTGATCATGTCTAAGTTCCTAATTATTAATATAAAATTTTGTTAGCCACCGATGAAAATGGGTAGGTGGTGCTATATAATATAGTTCGGTTTTTTGTTATAAGCCAATTTATGTAGACTTGTGATGATTTACGCGACATTTTAGGGATAGGATGCAAAATAGATTTAAAATAATTCTTCCTCAAGTTCTCGGTAAACAAAATCAATATTCTTTTTTTGATTTAAATCATAGAGATGAACGTTTTTCCAATCATCGAATTGGAGGGTATTGATCGTTTCTTGTAATTCACGATCATTTTCAATGGCTTCGCTGACGCTATCACGCAACCGTTGCATATAAGCTTGTGTTTTACTCACCATTGGGAAGGGAGCTGTTTGCACTGAGCCATGACCTGGAATCATGTAAGTCGTATTTGCAAACGTTTTTAGTAGCCAGTTTTGTTCATCAATCGCTTGTTTTGAGTGTCCATCAGCCATAAAAGTGACACGATTATTGAAGGCGAGATCTGAGATCCACACAATGTTATCCGTAGGATTATGACTATGTTGATGAATAATGAGATCACCAAAGGAATGATGATCACCTGTATTGTAAATATCGAATGTTTTGCCACCTGTATTGATACGGTGTTTATCGTGCAATGCGCCGCCAATGAGCAGATCAGGTACAACAGCCTCAAAGCCGTGCATATCTGCTTTTATAAAGGTAGAACGATAGGCGACAGAATGTTCAATGCGATCAGATTCAATGTATTTCATCGTTCCTTGATGACCAATAATGGTAACACCGCCTAAGCGCTTAAAGGCAATTGCACCATAGGCATGATCGGGATGATTGTGGGTAACAATCAAATACTTAATCGGCTTATCAGTGACCGTTTTGATCGTGGCAATCATGCGTCGACCAAGCTTTGGTGTGCCTAATGCATCAATAACGACTACGCTATCTTTGGTGACTACAAAGCCTGCATTCCCATTCCAGCCACGATTATTTTCATCCACTTCAGCAATGTTACCAAAGAAAAAATAGGTGTCAGGGGTAATTTGGTAATAATGTAAGGGTTCGGTATCACTGATGGTTTCTTTTATGGCAATATTGGGGGCTTCATCGGTATCAATGGCTTTTTGTGGGTAAAAAACGGTATTGGGTTTAGTGCCAAAAGCATGTTCAACTTCTTCGCGAGTAAATGTTTCTACTGATTCCGTTAATTCTGTTGTTTTGGAGGAGGCTATTGTTGTGGTTTGTTTTTTTGTGTTTTCGGGCTGTGGTTGTACAACAGGTGGTTTGAAATAGTCTTTTTCTGCTTCTGGCGCTTTATTTTGATAACTAAAATAGACAATGAGTGCAAAAAGACTAAGTAAGAAGAAAGGAAGTAGTTTTTTCATTATGTAAGTCACTATTTTAAGTTTGAAAAGATTGTATTCACAATGGCGAATAGTATACTTTACGACCCATTACAGACAGAACACAGCACGAACAAGTAGTATAACGAATAGAGAAATTTAAAAATGGATATTGGTGCCTATCGCCGCGAATATATGCGTGAAGGTTTACATCGCAAGCGTTTACATAAAGACCCTTTTAAGCAGTTTGAACAATGGTTTCAAGAAGCACGTACGGCTGAGATCGTTGATGCAAATGCAATGAGTTTGGCAACGGTTTCTGCGTCTGGTAAACCAACGATTCGCACTGTATTGATTAAAACCTTTGATCATAATGGTTTTGTGTTTTTTACTAATTACGCCAGTCAAAAAGCACAACAAATTGCAGAAAACCCTCATGTGGCCGTGCTTTTTCCATGGACAGAGCTGGAGCGACAGATTGAGATTACGGGGGTAGCTGAACGTATATCACCAATGGAGTCGATGAAATATATAGTAAGTCGTCCACGGGGGAGTCAGTTGGGAGCTTGGGTATCGCATCAGAGTAATGAAATAACAGAGCGTAAGGTTTTAAAGGATAGACTGTCGGCGTTATCGCAGAAATTTAAAGCAGGAGCAATTCCTGTGCCTATTTTTTGGGGAGGGTATCGCATTGTTCCACAAACCATTGAGTTTTGGCAAGGCCGAGAAAACCGCTTGCATGATCGTTTTGAATATTCACGTCAGCAACAAAGTTGGTGTATTAAACGCTTAGCTCCTTGATGCTCGTTTTTTATTCATTTCAACGGTTTCTTACAACTTTATGCCTGTTGACAAGCAAAGTAGAAGAAGTCAGACTGCAATGTACCTAAATTTATTGAGTGTCTTGGGCATTATGGGGAAGTTTTTTTTATCTATCCTAGCCTTCTTGCTAGTTATTATGGCAACCTATTTTGCCTATCAAGTTCGTGTAGAAAATAAAATTTTCTATAAGGATGGTGTACGCGAGCTTGAAAATGGTGCATCTTTAGAGTGGCAAGAATGCTGGTTTTCTTATATCAAAAATGTTGAATGCGCACGTTTACATACTGCGCCTGAGAAAAAAGGTGGGAAATCCGCATTTAGCTTACCTGTGGTTGTTATTCGTAGCGAGGGCGGGGAGCATTATGATGATCCTGTTGTTTATATGGCTGGAGGGCCTGGGGCGAGTGCTTGGTTAGATGGTAATCAGGTTAAAGATGACTGGGTTCCATGGTATAAAAAAGCAAAGTTGAATCGTGATTTTATTATTTTTGATCAGCGCGGCGCAGGGCTTAGTGAGCCAAAATTGTCATGTCCTGAGTATTATGATGCATTGCGCACCACCTTTTCAGATATATTTTCTAAAGAAGATGGCTCAAAAATAATCCATGATAGTTTCCTAAGGTGTCAAGAGCGTTTAAAAACAAGCAATCAGCCTATTAATGAAATTAGTACTTTGCATAGTGTTGCCGATGTGAATGATTTGATGACATTACTTGGCTATGATGAATGGAATTTGCATGCTGTTTCTTATAGTACACGGTTAGCATTAATGCTTGAGCAAACCTATCCAGAAAAAGTGCGTAGCATGGTGCTTGATTCGGTTTACCCGATACAACGACACTTTTTTAAAGAATGGCCAGAGCTAATGAAACAAAGCCTTGAGCGCATTATTCGTTATTGTGATAAGAACGAACCTTGTAAAGAGAACTATGGAGATCAGCGGCAAAAAATTTGGGACACCGTTGCTATGCTGCGTGATAAGCCAATGAAGTTTATGGTTGAGAAGAAAACATATGGTATAGAACAAATGGTGGTCGATGATGATATGTTTTTGTCCATCTTGTTTGATAGTCAATATGAATCAGGCGCATTATATGAGCTACCTCGGGTTATTCATGCTTTTTTTGATAATGATCTTTTTTACCTTCAACCTTATATTGAGGATTACTTAACCTATTTATTGGATGACTCTATTAGTGAAGTGGTTTTTTGGATGATTGAATGTAAGGATAACCCTCCTTTAAATGAAAGTGAGGAATTGGCTTTATATAGTCAATACCCCAAAATACGCTCTTATTTAAATGAAAAATATGATTCTTGTGATGTTTGGCTTAACAATGAAAAACCCAAAGGCTTACAAGTAGCAACGAATAAGTCAGATATACCCGTGATGGTTTTTGGTGGCGAGGATGATCCTGTGACACCTGCTGATTGGTCTGAGGACTTATTGAAACGTTTTCAGAAAGATAAAATACAAATGTTTCGTTTTCTTAATATTTCACATAGTGTGATGGACAGTAAACGGTGTGGTATTGAGCTATTTAGCCAGTTTATTCATGATCCATTGACGCGTCCTATGGCTGATTGTCGTATTAATCGTATATTTGATGATGATCTTATTGAGCTAACAGACGATTGAAAAACCTACTATGGAAGAAAACTAAATAACATGAATGGTTCCGCCTTATGGGAATTACCTTAAACAATCTAATGGATAGATCATAAACATGATTGGGGCGATGGGCGGATAAATTTGCTTAAAAAATCGTCACTTGTTAGCATGAATAAAAATAATAAATAGATGCAGTAAATATAATAAAAAAAGGCTTGTATGATGACTAAAAAAATATTCTGTTTTTCCTGTGCTTTATCGGTTGTGTTGTTCAGTATCTCAGCTAGTCTTGCGGTCGCTGAAGTGCCGAAAGGCAATGTTGGCAATGCTAAAGAAATAGAATCTTCTACCGATGCTGCCACTGTACCCTCCTATCTTTCTGCACAAAAACAATTTGAAAAAGCAAAACAGTTGCTTAAACAAAAGAAATTTATTGAAGGTGTGCAATGGCTTAAACAAGCTGCTCGACGATACCATCCTGAGGCATTATTTGAGCTTGCATCTTATTATGAATTGGGTCTGGTCGTTGAACAGGATTATGCTACAGCAGTGAAACATTATGAAAAAGCGATTATGCTAGGCTTTTTTGACGCACGATTTAACCTCGCGTTATTGATGATTAAACCAGAAGCTGGTTTTAATGATTTAGATAAAGCACGTGTATTAATGCAAGAGTTAGCTGAAGCAGATGATGCTGAGGCACAGTATAGTTTGTCTCTGATGTTTAAAGATGAAATGGGGACAGTCTTAGCTGATTTGAATCAAGCAACGCATTGGTTGCGTCTTGCGGCAAAAGAAGGACATGCAGATGCGCAGTTTAATTTAGGTTTACAGTATCTAAATGGTGATGGTGTGAAGCAAGATGAGAAAATAGCTTTTCAATGGTTTATCAAAGCAGCAGCGAAAGAGGTGGCAAGTGCTCAGTTTAATCTTGCGTTGATGTATGAGAAAGGTGAAGGAATAAAGGAAGATAGTAAGCAAGCAATAAAATGGTATCAAGCTGCGGCGAAACTTGGCAATGTTAATGCGATGCAGAATTTGGGTATTAAGTATTTGCTGGGTGAGTATGTGGCGCGTAATGATAAAAAAGCGATAGAGTTACTCAGTGAGGCGGCAGAACAAGGTCAGCGAAATGCACAGTATTTACTAGGTCGTCTTTATCATGAAGGACGCGATAAGATTAAAACAGACTGGGATAAAGCTGAAAGATGGTATTTGTTGTCAGCGAAACAAGGTCATCCTGATGCGCAGTATCAGTTAGCCGTTATCTTGGCCGAGAAAAAGAATGAGCCTCAACGTGCTCGGTTCTGGGCAGGGCAAGCAGCTTCTGTTGGGCATCAAAAAGCACATTTATTACAGGCAAAGCTCTAGGTTTCTAAAATACTAAGCTATTTTGGGATCTTTCATAAAGGCCAAAAGTAGTTTACAGTTTGAAGCCTGCTAAGAATCGCATTGAAACCGAATGTTGTTTGAGCGTAGCGAGTTTGAAGGGCGAATCCTAGCAGGCTGAATGGTTAACTGAAAAATGAAGGATGCCGTTATTTTGTATTTATTCCTAAGATACTGGTAATGCTCTTTGTCTGTTAAATTGTTCAAGTATGTAACACTCTATTACAATGGACGAGCAACACCCCCCAAAATAATAAAAAGAGAGTGTTTCATATGTTAAATCGTATTATAAATACTATAACTATCTCGTGTGTTCTTCTGGGCACATCTGCTGCAACTGCAAATCAGAAGCCGATAACAGTAGAAAAAATAGTAAAAGAAAATCAAAGCTATATTGTCGCCTATAAGGATTATCCAGCAGCACGTCATTCAGCCTTAACACAGCATCTGTTAGGCCTTGTTGGCGAAGATTCGTCTTCATCGGCAAAGAAGGTGATTATAGGGTCTAGCTCTGAATTGTAGTTTTAATGCGTTAAGATAAAAAAAGCCTCACGTTTTGTAAAGAGCTTGGGGCTTTTTTGTTGTTTGGTATTTAGCAATTACACATCAAAAGATGAACCGCAGCCACAGGTTGTTGTTGCATTTGGATTACGAATGACAAATTGTGCGCCTTCTAGTCCTTCAGTGTAATCAATTTCTGCACCTACAAGGTATTGAAAACTCATTGGGTCAACCAGTAAGCTCACTCCACCTTTTTCAACAACAGTATCACCATCATCAATCGTTTCTGCAAAGGTAAAGCCATACTGGAAGCCAGAACAACCACCACCACTA
>CAYNGN010000163.1:0-949 GCA_964396615.1 uncultured Thiothrix sp.
ACCTTCACCATCAGGGTAGTTTTTCAGCTTCTCGATTAATTGCGCTAAGCGTTCGACATACCATGCTTTGATATCAATAAAGGCCTGCCCGCCCGAGTGCGACGCGCCATGTCCTGTCATTGACGACCCTGGCATCACGTTTTCATTCACTGAGTTATTCCATTTCAAGGTAACAACGCGGGTAAGATCACACGCTAAGGCATGAACCGCCACATCCGTATGCAAATCACCCATTAATTCCATTCTCGTCGCATCAAGATATTCAGGGTTGTCCCATAAGCCTGTACGGGTCACACTAAAGCCAGTCGGGTTAAACGCCCAACTAGGGCAACTTTCGGTATTCGCTGCTAAGCGTGTTTCCAGTTCACGAATGGACTCAAGATGCGTCTCCAGCTTTTGTTTCTCATCATTACCCAAATTGGCTTTGAGTGCATTCACTTCTTTTGCCACCGTATCCAAAACGCTCAGGCGGCGTTGCAATTGCACACTTTCACTACTGCTGCCGCCAAACAACGAGTCAAATGCCACCAAGGGGTTTTTCTCAGGATTAACCGCTGTGCCATTAAAATCAAAGGTCATGTGCTTATCATGATAAATCGGCACAATATTGAGATTTAAATGGGGCTTAATCGTCTGGTTTTTAAAATAATGACCCAGATAATAATCCAGCGAAACATCAATATTGCTATGGTTGCCTGCCGTCCCTGTCAAGAGCTTGATTACTCCGCCTTCATGGGTACTGCCCAAGCCTTTCATATCAATGCCACTGAGAAAAATACAGTGTTCTTTAACGCGATCTAATGGCTTGGTCATATCAGGCAAGATGAAATCGGTTTCCGTGCCCTGTGCATGCCAATGTTCAGGGCGCATCCCATCAGGAATAGCGATAAAAATAACCCGTTTCGGTGAGGTTGCAGCAACCGCGGAGCGCATTAAGGGAAAGGTTGCC
>CAYNGN010000163.1:962-6414 GCA_964396615.1 uncultured Thiothrix sp.
GCTACTCAGTAGTTTTAAAAAATGTCGGCGTTTTAATGTAGTCATAGTAGATTTCCCCTTATTTGGCTTGACGCTTAATGAAGTTCGGTGCATTGACAATCCCTAACAGCATGGTTTGTAAGTTATAGTCACTTTTCTTGTAGGTCGTTAAGAAAGCATCCATTGCACAATTATCCGCAGAGGTTTCTTCGCGCCCCGCCACATAGCGATAATATTGCTTAGCGATACACTGCGAAGCAGTTGGACTTTGCGCGATAATACCACTGAGTTGCTTGGAATTATCAAACGAAACTTGCTCCTCAGGTGTATAAGTTTCTAAGCCGCGTAAGATGCCCGTGGTATCAACTGCCTGACCGTTTTCAGTCGCTCTAAACAATCCTGCACCGTCATAGCTTTCAAGACTAAACCCAGGCCCATCAAGGTATTGATGACAACTAAAGCACGAGGCATCGGATTCACTATGGAAGGCAAACCGTTCACGCGTCGTAGCATCAGAATCAATCACTGGCGTGGCAATAATACCCATATTCGCCGCTTCAGGTAGGTCATGACAAAGCAAACGTTCAAAGACAAACGCGCCCCGTTTAAACGGATGGGATTCATTGCTATTGGCATATTTGGCTAATACTGCGCCTAAGGTCAAGATACCTGTTCGCGTATCATCAGTAACAGGCGTAACGGCAAAGGCACTACTACTTTGTCCGCTAAGACCGTAGAAGGTAGAGAGTACGTTATTCGCCAACACATAATTACTGCTAAAGAGTTCGCTGTATTTTTGTGATGAATCAAACGTCACATGATTAAAGAAGTTAACCAGTTCTTGCGATAACGAACTTCTAACATCATTGGTATAACGGGGATAAACGCTGGTATCTTTTTCAGGCAAAGAATAAGGGTTACTGGCTAATAACCATTGCCCAACGAAATTACCCACTTGCTGCCGACTTTGCGCATCATTGAGTAAACGGTACGCTTGAGCAATACGCTGTGCATCTGTGCTTAAGGCATTCTCATCCGCCAACTGCATCAAGGTCGCATCAGGCATACTGCCCCAGAACAAGTACGATAATGTGCTGGCAATTTCGTAAGCAGTCAATTGATACGTGCCATCGGTTTGCAACGTGCCTAACTCAGAGCGATACAACATATGTGGGGAAGACAGCATCGCCATAATGGTCTTTTCCACCGCACTGTTAAAGCTATCTTGCGCAAAAAAGGCGAGATACATGGTTTGCTCTGCATCCGTCAGGGGACGACGATACGCATTTTTACCAAAACTACTGATAAATTGTTGTGCACAAGCCGTATCCGTTGTCTGACAAGGTACAAGACTAGAGAAACGCTCGCTGACTGCTTGAGCCGCTAAATCTTCAGCCTTATTAAGAAAGGCTTCTAAACGTAGCGCAGTAACTTGGTTAGCATCAATATTATTATCAAAGCCCAGCACCCTATTCTCATCAGGTAACTCATGAATAATACTCACTGATAAACCGAGTAAATCATTCACCGTGTTTTGATACTCATAACGTGTTAGCAAACGCAAGCTACGGGTACTTGCAGGTGCTACACCTGAACAAGCTTGTGGATCATTGGTATCTTTGCCAGCATTCGGAGCTAATACGTCAATAATATAGTGTGCAATTGAAGAAGCACAGTTACCAACACAGGCAGCAGGATTAGATGGCGGCATGGTGGTGATATTAATTTGTGTTAAAGTAGACAAATCAGCCGAGGTAAAACCTGTTAAAGGTTTATTAGTAATACCGCCCTCACCTGTTGCACCATGACAAGTTGCACAGCCTTGGTTGGTATACTCATTTTGACCATAGGCTAATACGGTTAATAAGCTAATTACCGTCTCTGCTGATGTGGTTGTACCCATATCATTATAAGCAGTAACGCGATAAGCATACTGCGTACCAGCACTCACAGCACTATCCTGATAACGGCTAGTATTCGCTGCCAGCGTTGCTAACTCAACCCAACTGCCTGTGGCAACTTTACGTTCAAGTTTGAAACCTGTTTCATTATGACTGCTATCAATCCAACTCACGGTAATACGCTCATTATCACTCGCGGTTGAACTCAAGCCTGTTGGCAGGGTGGGTGCTGTGGTTGTGTTGGTATCACCACCACTAGAATCACCTGAGTCGCCTGAACCATCAGTCCCCGTATCGGTGTCATCACCGCCATTATCACCAGAACCATCATCACCACTATCAACATAACCTGTTGTATCATCAGGATTCGCCGCATAAAAATCAACAATAGCCGCCAAGGCTGTTGCACCGTACTGACTTTCCAATGCATTAATTTGCGTCACCATACCAACAGGCACATTAGCAGGAGGGTTATCAAGATAATCCAACAATGTCGCTGCTAAATAGCTTTTCCACTGTCCTGCTAAGGGTGAGCCAGTAACCAAGCTACGACCATTTTTGGTATGACACACGCCACAATTCTCATCATGAATTTTGCGTCCGAGTTGTACTAATGCTGCATCCGTTTCTTGCGTTGCAGCCGTGTAGGTTTGTGCGGCTAAGGAGTTAGCAATTAACGCGACTTGCTCCGTCGAATAACCACGTGCTAAACGCCCCATAATCGTCGAAGCACGTTCATCCGTTTGATACGCCGCCATTGTTCGCACAATATAATCACTATTAAGCCCCGCAATGATAGGTGTTGCAGGCCCTGTACTCGTACCATCACTGCCGTGACAGTTAGCACAATTATCGACTAAAACTTGCTGACCAATCTGCGCATGATCTTGTCGTGTTGCGGTAACCACATTGCTATAGCTTGAATCACCCGTTGTATTATTTGCTTTTAGCCGATACTCATAGGTTTCACCAAGACCGATCGTGGTATCTTCATAACGAATAACATCAGCAACCGTTTGCTGTAGTATTTGCCATGTTTGGTTCGCTTCACGACGTTCTATAATAAAGGCTTCTTCATTGTCACTATTATCAACCCATGTCAGTGCAGCATTGGTATTATCAACCACGCTGACTACCAATACAGAAGGCACTTGCGGACGTACAACAACACTATCAGGCTGACCCGTACACTGCACACCATTGACAGCTAAATCAATTGGGATGGGATTCTCGCTGCTATACGTGCCATTAAAGCCAAAGTCAATCACCCCACCACTGCTGATATTCTTATTCCAATCCGCAGACGTAATGGTTACTTGCTTATCTTGCTGACTAAAAATACCATTCCAACTATAGGTTATTTCTATTGATAAAGTCATTGTCCATGTGACTTTCCAATCACTCAGGGCATCGCCTGGGTTTTTGATCACGACATCCGTGGTAAAGCCTGTATCCCATTGTTCACGAATAACATAACTTGCTTCACAAACAACCTCTTTTTTATCGTTATCACCACCTGTACCATCATCGGTTGGTGCATCAGGCTGACCTGAACACAACTCACCATTCACGGTAATATCATAAGGGATAGCATTTTCACCACTGTAACTGCCATTAAAACCAAATTGCACCGTAGCACCTGTGGCAATATTAGCGTTCCAAGCATAAGACGTTACCGTGACATTTTGCTCCGTTTGGGTATATTGCCCATTCCACAAGCCCGTGATTTGTTGCCCACTCGGCATAGTCCATTTAACGTCCCACCCTGACCAAGCATCTCCTTGATTTGTAAGCATAACGCTGGTGGTAAAACCATTTCCCCAGTCACTGTCGATGGAATAATTGACCTGACAGGCAGTAGCTGCATAAACAGCACTGCCATTAAACAGGAGCGCGATAAAAGCGATGTAACGATATATCTTTGCCATGATGTGTAAACCCTATTCGCAAATACATGTAATCAGTTTGGGAAATATTGTTATTACAAACTGTATTAATCAATGACTTATTAACATCAAGTGACGGCATGTTTTGGGGTTTAAGTTAACGAGGTTGTTCAATGGTTAGCCCAAATTTCACACTATGACTTATATCGATAAGAAATATTTATGTCTAAACTTTATCACAAGAAATGTGATGAACTGTGTGAAAAATGTGAAATAAATAGGAAAAATGCGCTACATAGGGTATAAAATTATAGATAGACAACATAAAAATACTACTAACCTAATCATATTGATTAATTAATACTCTATTTTATGTGAGTATTTATAGCCATTCACATAAACTAAATAAATAAACAATTCACCATAGTTTTTAATATAAATTCCACACTTTCCTCATATTATCCCTACATTATTTAAACCTTATAACAAAAAAAGAGTACACCAAGTTTTTTGTCGGATGGCACTATCACTTATCCAATCTATCTTATAAACCCTTTTCTTAACAAACCTAGTAACAAGAAGAACGGGAGAAAGAACCAAGAGATAGAACCTCTTCTGCTGATCTACTAGTTAAGGAATCTTAGTGCATCATCTAAAATAACTTACAATTCGATTGTATGAATACAACCGAATAAGCCATAGGTTATAATCAGGCGCTGTAAGAAAACTCACAATACCAGTACTTGAATCAACATTAAAACGGGTACTATCCGTACCACTGATTGCATAACTAACCGTTGAAGCATCACTTGCGACGTCGATACCCATAAAATATTTTCCCCATTATTTATCCCTTATATATTAGTCATCATTATTAATTATTTAGACGTTGATGTGACATACTCCATAATCACGGTCACTGCGATGGTGACTATCAAAATCTTTGTAACTGAGATATTAACAAGCAAATGTGTGAAAAATATGGAGAAGCCTACTGAAACGTTAAACGGATCACGTTGCCTCCAACTGAAACACATTCACTGCCTTCACCAATTGCTGCCCATAAGTTGCCATTTGCGTAGTCAAATCAGCCAATGAATGCAATTCCTGACTTCTTATCTGTGTTGTCTCAAGCATCCGCTCAGTACGTGCTTGCAACGTTTTATTAATGACAACTTGCTCAGCAGACGACGTAGCAATGTGTTCAACTGCTGCAATCAATGCATTAGTTGCCTCAAGATTAGCCTGCATTTGTTGCGCGGCTTCTTCGGTTAACGTTGAGCCATTCACTACTTTTTCAATGGTTTGTTCCATCGTCGCCATGGTTGTATTCGCATCGTGCTGAATATTATTCACTAGCAATGCAATTTGCTCGGTAAACTCACGTGAACTCTCCGATAACTGCTGGATTTCTTCCGCAATCATTGAGAAGCCCTGCCCTGCTTCACCTGCGGCAGCCGCTTGCATACTCGCATTGAGTGCAAGTATCGTTGTACGCTCCGATAAGCTATTAATAACATCAACCACCTGCGTTATTTCTTGCGAACGTTCGCCAAGACGTTTTAGTTGTTTACCTGTTTGCTGTACTGTTTCGCGAATCGACACCATGTTCCCCTGTGTACGCGATACGATTTTTTGAGCATTGAGTGTTGATGTTGAGGTTGTTTCTGCAATTTGGTTTGCTTG
>CAYNGN010000164.1:0-6412 GCA_964396615.1 uncultured Thiothrix sp.
AAACTACGCCAAGCCATTAGTATTGCCATAAATGAAGAAGAGTACATCTCGATTTTTACCAATGAACGCGGCATTGCTGCCCAAGGCCCGATTCCCCCAGGTATCTTCGGCTATGAAGAGGGTGAAGCAGGTACGAATAACGTGGTTTATAACTGGCAACAAGGTAAACGGATCAGAAAACCACTAGCAGATGCCAAACGTTTATTAGCTGAAGCAGGTTATCCAAACGGTATTTCAGCAACCACAGGTAAACCACTTGTGTTGCATTACGATACCACCGCAACAGGCCCTGATGATCGAGCAATAATGGATTGGCAACGTAAACAATTTAATAAATTGGGTATTCAATTAGTCATCCGTGCCACCGATTACAATCGTTTTCAAGATAAAGTACGCAAAGGTAAAACACAGGTATTTTCATGGGGCTGGAATGCCGATTATCCTGACCCTGAAAACTTCCTCTTTTTACTCTATGGTGGCAATGCAGCCGTCACCACGAATGGTAGTGGTATTAATACCTCCAACTATCAGAATCCTGAGTTTGATCGTTTATTTAATGAAATAAAAACAATGGAAAACACCCCCGTTAGAGCGGAAAAAATAAAACAAATGCTCACTATCGCACGTCAAGACGCTCCATGGGTATGGGGCTTTCACCCCAAATCATTATCCTTATTCCATCGCTGGTTTCATAATGTATGGCCGAATGAAATGGCGAATAATGCGCTCAAATACCGTCGTATTGATGGCGAACAACGGGCGCAACAACAGCAGCAATGGAACCAGCCTGTTATTTGGCCGCTGATTCTCTTTGTCTTATTTATTATCTTCATGATCTATCCGTTACTCCGTGCTTATCGAGCACGACAGACAACGGTTATTAGTAACAACCAACAGGGGAATCGCTAATATGTTTGCCTATATTATTCGCCGATTGTTGTACGCTATTCCCATCCTGATTGGGGTCAACTTAATTACGTTCTTGCTGTTTTTTATGGTCAACACGCCTGATGATATGGCGCGAGCGCAATTAGGGGCAAAGCAAGTCACCCCAGAGCTCATTCAGTCATGGAAAGTAAAACGAGGTTACGACAAACCATTATTTATCAATACACAGGCTGACAGCGCATGGGGGACACTCACCCAAACCTTGTTTGTACAAGAATCGCTAAAGCTATTCGCCTTTGAATTTGGCGCATCCGATGCAGGGCGCGATATTGGCAGTGATATTAAACAGCGTATGTGGCCCAGTTTAGAGCTTGCTTTGCCTACGTTTATTATTGCGCTCACCACCAATATTTCATTGGCATTATTACTGGTACTGTTTCGTGGTTCAGCACTGGATACCAGCATGATGGTCATTGCGGTCATGATTATGTCTGTCTCTGGCTTGTTCTACATTATTGCAGGACAAGTTGTGTTTAGTAAATTATGGCACTGGGTACCTATTTCTGGCTTTGAAACAGGCTGGGGAGGGATTAAGTTTATTATTCTCCCCGTCTTGCTCGGTGTCTTTGCTGGATTAGGCGCAGGTGTACGGTGGTATCGCAGTATATTTTTAGAACAAATCAATCAAGATTATGTGCGTACTGCGCGTGCAAAGGGCTTATCGGAATTAAAAGTGCTGTTTGGTCATGTACTACGTAATGGCATGTTACCTATCTTAACGGGCATTGTAGTGGTTATTCCCACCTTGTTTATGGGCAGCCTCATTATGGAATCATTCTTTGGTATTCCTGGTTTAGGCAGCTACACCATTGATGCAATTCATTCACAAGATTTTGCCATTGTAAAAGCGATGGTTTTCCTTGGTGCAGTTCTATACATCATTGGTCTCATTTTGACGGATATTTCCTATACCTTGTTTGATCCACGGGTGAAGCTCTCATGAAACTAACCTTTTTATGGACAGACATCATGGTCTGGTTATTAGTTTTTAGCCTTATTGCATGGGGTTGGGTTGTATTGCGTTCACCGCAAGTAAGAAAACAATGGCATCTCATTTTTCAATCAGCGATTGCTATTAGCTGTGCAATCGTTTTACTCACCTATCTTTTCTTTGCCTTATTAGACTCTGTGCATATGCGTTTTACCGTAGAGCCTGATAAAACAGCACAAGCAAGTACGCAAACAGCCCCGAGTGAAACACACTATCAAGGTGAAATGATCAGCTTACTTGATTTGTTGTTTAGTCATCGTATTGAACAAACGGAACGTACCTACTCTGCTCCGTTTGCAACGCACGAACACAGTAAATCTATTGTGGTTGATGATCAATCAGGTCTTTCTAAACAGGAATACCTGCCATTAAAATATGCCGCAACGGACTTAAAGAATGGTAAAAGCCATTCGTTTGATATTTTTCAAAAATCATTCACTGCATTATTGATTGGCTTGATGGTCAGTATCATCGTCATTGCACCTCACATAGGTTGGCGCAGTCACTTACAACAACGTGGCTTTAACTCCCAACTACAACGTACTTGGCAAAGAGACACCGTTTTACCATGGCGTACTGCTTATAGCACTCTGTTAGTCATTATTGTTACCTTCACATGGCTGTATTATTTAAGTTATACCTATCACGTCTTAGGCACCGATAAAGTGGGTGGTGATGTGCTGTACCACAGTTTAAAAAGTATTCGTACAGGGGTCTTAATTGGTATCTTAACGACCTTGGTTATGTTGCCTGTTGCCATTATGCTCGGTATTAGTGCGGGTCTGTTTGGTGGATGGATTGACGATATTATCCAATACCTCTATACCACCCTAAACTCCATTCCAGGTGTATTACTCATTGCCGCTGCGGTACTTGTGATGCAAGTAACCATGGATAATAATCCGCAATGGTTTGAAACCACGCAAGAACGCTCTGACCTACGCTTGGTGTTTTTGATTATGATCTTGGGCATCACAAGCTGGACAGGACTATGCCGTTTATTACGCGCAGAAACCCTAAAAATATCCCAAGTCGAATTTGTCACCGCCGCAAAAGCCTTTGGAGTCAGCAAATTCGCGATTATTCGTCGCCATATTATGCCCAATCTGATGCATATTATTCTTATTTCAGTCGTATTAGATTTCAGTGGTTTGGTATTGGCTGAAGCCGTTTTATCCTATGTTGGCGTGGGGGTTGACCCAACCACCCATAGCTGGGGCAATATGATCAATCAAGCACGTTTAGAAATGGCACGTGAACCGATGGTTTGGTGGTCATTATTCTCTGCTTTTATTTTTATGTTTGTACTGGTATTGGCCGCAAACTTGTTTTCTGATCGCATTCAAACGGTATTAGACCCACGGAATAACACATGAGCCAACGATCAACATCAACACCCTTGTTACGGGTTACGAATCTAGGCTTAACGGTCAAGAATGACAAAAATAAACCCCTGCTAAAATCCATTAGTTTTGAGATTCAAAAAGGCGAAATATTTGCCCTTGTCGGTGAATCAGGCAGTGGTAAATCATTAACATCATTGGCCATCATGCGTTTATTGCCTGATGCGCTGACGATTCATTCTGGCGATATTCGTTTAAAGCAACACTCCTTGTTTGCTTTGCCCGAACAGCAAATGCAAAAAGTACGTGGCAAATCCATTGCAATGATTTTTCAAGAACCCATGACAGCGTTAAACCCTGTGATGACCATCGGCAAACAAGTTGCTGAGGTGCTTGAAATACACCTTGGATTAAAAAAAGATGCGGTAAAACATAAAGTTGCTGAATTATTTAAAGAAGTGGGGCTAAACGATGCTGAGCAACGTTATGATTGGTATCCACATCAACTCTCAGGCGGCCAAAAACAACGAGTCATGATTGCGATGGCATTAGCTTGTGAGCCTGAACTGCTAATCGCTGATGAGCCAACCACAGCACTTGATGTCACCATACAAGCACAGGTATTACGTTTATTAAAACAAATCCGCGAACAACGTGGCTTGTCCATTTTATTTATTACCCATGATATGGGCGTAGTGGCTGAAATGGCGGATCGTGTTGCGGTAATGCGTGAAGGTGAAATTGTTGAGCAAGCCGAATGCTCGCATTTCTTTAGCAACCCACAACATCCCTACACCCAAAGCCTCTTAAAAGATGCCATTCCTTCGGTTGCTAAACATATACCCACTGCAGAAAAAGCTCCCAAACCACTACTGGAAATAAAAGCGTTAAAAGTCCATTTCCCGATCAAAAAAGGCATTCTTCAACGTACTGTCGGTCATGTCAAAGCGGTTGATGGTGTTACCTTGTCCATTCCTAAAGGAAAAACACTCGCCCTAGTAGGCGAATCAGGCAGTGGCAAAAGCACGATTGGTCAAGCCATTTTGCGCTTATTGACCATCACCGATGGCAAGGTCTATTTTGATCAAACTGACCTCACTTCACTAAGTGAAAAACAACTCAAACCTTATCGACGAAAAATACAGGTTATTTTCCAAGACCCTTATTCTGCACTTAACCCACGCATGACGATTGGTGAAATTATTCGTGAAGGGATGAATAGCCTCAAGGTTGGTCCAACCGATAAAACCGCACAAGATATACGTATTAAAGAACTGTTATGCAAAGTCAATTTGCTGGCAGAACATGCGGAGCGTTATCCCCATGAATTCTCAGGCGGGCAACGGCAACGTATTGGCATTGCCCGCGCCTTAGCGGTAGAACCTGAACTAATTATTTGCGATGAGCCAACCAGTGCGTTAGATGTTTCAGTACGTGCACAAGTGCTTAAACTATTGAATGATTTACAGCAGGAAAATGGCGTTTCTTACTTATTTATTACGCATGATTTATCTATTATTCCGACCATTGCACATGAGGTCGCTGTCATGAAAGAAGGCAAGATTATTGAACAGGGTTTAGTGAATGAAGTCATGAAAAATCCTAAACAAGACTATACACAGACCTTATTAGCTTCAGCACCAACACTGGTAAAAGAGCATATTTCAAAAATTTAATCCAAAATTAATATAATTTAAAGCTTTTTATTTTTAAGTATTTAACCCAAACCATATTATTTAACTGTTAATTATCATTGACAATTTAAAAGAAGACTGAGTATAGTGGTTGGGTTTTAAAAAAAGAATAAGCCTATTTTAATATAGGTGAAGTTATAATTATAGGGATAGATAAAGAATATCTATTATATTTTTTCTTATTGTTTGTTAATAATTAATTTAAGCATTTTAATTAATTTAAATAACTAACTTTAAGATGCAAACGATTGATTTTATGTATTTTATGAAAATTAATAAATAATTAAAACATCATTTGAAGTATTCTTCATATTCAACGGGCTTGTTGCAACTAATGGGTATAAAACACCCTATTTCCATCGTAGTGATTTTCTCACTTAAACAAGCTTTTATAGAATACTTTCAAACTGGTTTTATAAATTTTCAAAATTTTGGAATGACTTTATGACACGCAAAATGAAAACTGTTTTAAACAGTGCTCTTTTAGTATCTACACTTTGTTTAACGTCTACTGTATTCGCAGCAGCAAGTATGAAAGGACAGCTTGCTAACTTATCAGACCATGTAGGCAAAGGAAAATGGACAATTGTCGTCGCTTGGCATTCTCAATGTGGCGCTTGCAAAAAAAGTATGCCTAAATTAGTTAGCGCCAAAGGGAGTTTTCCAAATGCAAAACTCATTGGTGTTTCACTTGATGGCAAATGGTCAAAAGCACAAAAAATAATGAACCGTTTCAATATCAACTTTCCTACGTTGTTGACTGATATTAAGGGCTTTGATCAATATGTACGTAAGGTAGCAAAAAAACCGTTAGTCGGCGCACCAACCTATTTGATTTTTGCTCCTAACGGAAAGCTAAAAGCCATGCAATCAGGTGTAATTTCTCCAGCGGAAATTAAGAAATATATTACCGTCCACTAGCAGTCCAACTAATAGCAATTGTTTTTTACTTAACACAAAACCTTTGCATACCAAGCACCCAACCTAAGGGCAATCATTGACGATTGCCCTTATTTTTTATATGACATATCATGCGTCATTCTCATGTCTATGTTATAACCTGTATTATAACGTTGAGATGGACTTTAAATAATAAATAAAAGCCCAATAACGAATAATGTGATAATGACAACTTCTGTAATTGCTTTTGACATTTTTAGTTCCTTGTAATCAATAAGCGCTCATTAATTATAATATACTGACTATTTTTGAGTACTTAAGTCTATTTGTTGTAATTAAGTAACAACCCGTATAAATATGAGCAATAAAATAACAAAAAGTTCATAAAAAGGTTTATATTTACAACACATTTATTAATTTGTTGTAATAAAAACACTATTTATAATTTCTACTTATCATGTTAATTATATTTACCTATAAAAAATGTAGTGAAAAATGAAAAAAGCAAACGATTGGATTAAGCATCTTAAACTGCA
>CAYNGN010000165.1:0-6392 GCA_964396615.1 uncultured Thiothrix sp.
ACAATACCAAATAGATAGCTTACACTAGTTTGTTTTGGGGGATTTCAGTTACGGTAGTGCTTAGGTGTTGGTCATATGGAGAGTGTGATCATGATTTTAAAGAGGTAGGGCTATCTCTTTAATTTGAGTTTTCTAAGATGATGGAGGTTACAATCAGTGATTGATAAAACACAAGAAGTAGAAATAAACGGTAAAGAACTTTATATAGAACCAGCATCTTATATTCTCAATGATGATAGTCATTCTTTTTTGCCGCCAAGTAAGGCATTAGTGCTTGGTTTATTACCTCTTGTTTCTGTTGGGGTATTTTCTAGTGGTATGTTTGATGATGCTTCAATACCTGAGACACATTATGAAACGCATAAGCTTGTTCTTCCTTTGTCGGTCACTGTGCCACTTGTTACAACATCTGTTGTAGAAGGCATTTTAGCAACTGAGCCAAGTGCTGAAACATTGCGTAATATTCTTAATGTTACTTATAAGAAACCTACTATTGGTGCGCAAGGTTTTCAGAAGCCTTTATTTAATGGGGCAGTTGAACACAAGGTTTCTACTGCAACTAAAGAGCCACCTTTATTACGAAAAATGGAACAGCAGCGAGTGCATTTACAACAAAAGACTGTACTTACTAACGTTAAAGGGCGGCAAAAGAGCAAGGTAACTTTTTTAGCCAGTAAAGCATCTACAGTACGTCTTGTTAGCTCTAAGCCTTCAAAAGAAGTGATACCAATGGGAGTATTAAATATACGCTCTCGTTTGATCAATGAGCAAGGGCGTGTTGTGAAAGCAAGTTATTTTGTTATTCAACAAGGTAAACGTATTAAGCAAAAGGAAAAAGCGCAATCTGCTGTATTTAAACTGCCTGTTGGTGAGTACACCATACAGGCAATTTATAATGGCAAGGTTATGCAGAAAAAGGCTGTTGTGGAAAAAGCGCATGTGGATCAATTAATGTTTATTTATCCAGATAAAAAGCAAAGCAATAGGAATTCTTCCCTTGCTAAGATTTCAGCAAGTAATATTGAAAAAAAGACAGTGAGTACAGGTAAAATCGTTGTAATGTCTCATGATAAGAGAGGTAGGGGCAAGGTGTTAGCTGCAGACTATTTTGTGTATAAAAATGGTCAGGAAGTGTTACATAAAAGGCATTCTTTAGTGACTAATTTTCAGTTACCTGTTGGTGATTATGTCTTACGAGCTGTGCGTAGTCGTGATAAAGGCAGGGCTGTTATACGTGAAATGGCAATAGTGGTTAAATCATCTTCAGTTGTTTTTCCTATTTTTGTTTTTGGTAAAGAGGCTACTTTGAAAAAAGAAGGTAAAGAGATACAGAGGGATGATTTGAAGGTTCTTGCTAAGCTTGTATTGCACAATGAGGGATACCATCAGTATGTTAGTAGTGACTCTTTAGAGCTTACGCCAAAGCATATCTTACCAACGGGTATAGGTTTTTCACGCAAAAAATTATAAGAAATAGTGCTGATATTGTTGCTTATTGCTGTTCAGAAATTAGTTTTGCTTCAGGTACAGCATCTATAATGGTAGTTGCTATGTCGATGCATTTGCCTTTTCTCGCCTGGTAAGAAATCCAAAGTACATTAATGCGTATATTTAAATCAGCAAAAAACACAGTCTTGCTATGTTGTTGCAAGGCAATTTGTAATTTTTGAATAGTTTTGCTGATAACGGGTGAAGGCTGCTTGTTCAGTTTAGGAATAATGATCATAAAGTCTGCCAGCAGCTTTCCTTGATCATCTTTAGTAGGAACGCGCTGCCAAAGTGGTGAGGATGCTTTATAACCCAGCGAGTTGATAAGTTGTGTTGGTTGCTCGCTGAGTTTTTTCATAATTTTGGCTATGTGTTATTTACTGATTATTAGTGGTGACAACATGTACGGTAATATCAACACATGTTTTAATGGTGTTGTGAATGGTGCATTTGTGAGCAACACGTTCTACAGCTTTGCGTCTATTTTCAGGTAACTCAGGCCATGTAATGGTGAGTTCTATATTTTTGATGATTGTTGGTTCGTAACTAAAGTTCCATGTCAAGACCTCCTCAATCCCATCAGGATCAAGGTCAAGACGTAAGGCATAATGATCAAGTACCGCATAGGTGCATCTTCCTAAGGCGGTGATCCACATGGCGATAGCACTATAGTTAAGCGCTTCATTTTTTTTGGTGATTGTCAGCGCTTCATCACCTAAATGTGCCAGATGTACTTCTGTTGCATTAGCAAGATGTATGTTCATTAGATTAATTTCCTGTCATTTGTTCAACCATACCTGCTTCAAGGTCAATGCCAAGCTCTGAATCAGGGTTAATGGAAATAGCAATACCTGCTCCTACTTTTTCAAGAATCCATTTGAATTCAGCTAATAGCCCACCACCATAGCCTTCATGCTCTTGAACAAAGCTTTTAGCACTTTCTGGGCTACTGAAAAGGATAAGGACTTTTTCTCCGCCCTCAGCGGTTAAAGTCAATGGTGTTGCTTTATCTGTGGTTTGAATACCTGCGCTATTTGGTTTTTCATAAATAGGCATAAACAGTTGTGTTTCTAATAATTCTGTCATAAATGCTGAATTATCTATTTCACCTGCGTGTAATTTTAACAGAAGTTTTTCAGCTTCGTTTTTTACGGCTTGAATCATGTATGTTCCTTGAAATAATATCTATTGAGATAAGTTTGGATTGTAGTGTATCCATGTATAATTTACGAAATGTAATGTTACTTATATTGTGTGTGATAGCTATGTCTTGAGTACTTATTCCTATTTTATGTTAAAAGTGCTTGCAATTTCTATCTAGCTATTTATTATCGCATATCGTTTCAAATCATTGTTTTTTGCTTGTACACCTTTAGTTAAGAGGCTAAGTAGTCAAATTGACTAATGGTTGAATATACATAAGCATGTGATTTTTCGTAAGAATCACCACTGGAGATATAATAATGCCTGTTGTTACTTTACCTGATGGAAGTCAGCGTCCTTTTGATCAAACGGTATCTGTTTTTGATGTTGCTCATGCAATTGGCCCAGGGCTTGCTAAGGCTGCGCTTGCAGGCAAGGTAAATGGTCAGCTAGTCGATACCTCTTATTTGATTGAAGAGGATAGTGAGTTAAGCATTATTACCTCACGTGATGAAGAGGGTCTTGAGGTTATTCGTCATTCTTCTGCTCATTTGATGGCACAAGCCGTTAAACAACTTTATCCTAGTGCTCAGGTCACTATTGGCCCCGTTATTGAAAATGGTTTTTTCTATGATTTTGCGATGGATGAGGCATTGACACCTGAAAGTTTAAAGGCCATTGAAGCCCGTATGCAGGAGCTAATTAAGCAAAAAATTCCTGTTGAACGCAGTGTTATGGGGCGTGATGAAGCGATTACCTTTTTTAAGGGGATGGGGGAGGACTATAAAGCTGAAATTATTGCTGATATTCCAGCAGATCAAGAGTTGTCTTTATACAAGCAAGGCGATTTTATTGATTTGTGTCGTGGACCTCATATACCACATACAGGTGCTATTCCTGCGGTTAAGCTGACTAAAATAGCGGGAGCTTATTGGCGTGGTGATTCTAATAACGAACAGTTACAACGTGTTTACGGTACAGCATGGGCGAGTAAAAAAGAATTAAAAACCTATCTAAGAATGCAAGAAGAAGCAGAAAAGCGTAGCCATCGAAAAATTGGTCGTCAGCTTGATCTGTTTCATCTTCAAGAAGAAGCGCCGGGGCAAGTATTTTGGCATGATAAAGGTTGGAAGTTGTATCAAGCTATTCAGCAATATATGCGTGCCAAGCAATACGAACGCGGTTATCAGGAAATTAATACACCAACATTGGTTGATTTCTCATTATGGGAACGTTCAGGTCATGCGGCAAAATACAGTGATGATATGTTTTCAGTAGAGTCAGATGGTCGCCATTATGCGATCAAGCCAATGAACTGCCCTTGTCATGTGCAGGTCTTTAATCAGGGACTTAAAAGCTATCGTGATTTACCATTACGTCTGGCTGAGTTTGGCGCTTGTCAGCGTAATGAGATGTCAGGAGCGCTGAATGGTTTAATGCGTGTTCGAGCCTTTGTACAGGATGATGCACATATTTTCTGTACGGAAGATCAAATACAGGATGAAGTTGTCTCCTTCATTGATTTTTTACATGAAGTGTATGATGACTTTGGTTTTACGGATGTTATTTATCGGTTATCAACACGTCCTGAAAATCGTGTTGGTGATGATGTGGTATGGGATAAGGCAGAAAAGGCTTTAGCTGAAGCATTGGATGCAAAAGGTTTGGATTGGCAAGAGAAGCCTGGTGAAGGTGCTTTTTATGGTCCAAAGATAGAGTTTACGCTGAAAGATTGCATGGGACGCATGTGGCAGCTTGGTACGATTCAGGTTGACTTTTCTATGCCAGGTCGATTAGATGCTGAATATGTAGCTGAAGATGGCTCGCGGCAAGTCCCTGTTATGCTTCATCGAGCCATATTAGGTTCATTTGAACGTTTTATTGGCATATTAATTGAGCATTTTGAAGGTAAATTTCCTTTATGGCTAGCTCCTGAGCAAGTTGTAGTGATGAATATTACCGATAAACAGTCTGATTATGTCAAGTTAGTCACAAATAGCTTGAAAAATGCAGGGATAAGAGCTATATCAGACTTGAGAAATGAAAAAATTGGTTTTAAAATCAGAAACCATACATTACAACGTGTCCCTTATCTATTAGTGATAGGAGACCGCGAGGTAGAAACAGATACGGTTGCTGTGCGTACGCGCTCTGGCGATGATCTTGGTAGTTTGTCGGTGACAGATTTGCTTGATCGCCTCAGCACTGAAGTGGCAACACGAGCCGTTACTTAAAAAATACTGGAGGACAGTAATATCGCTGGCAAGAAAAAGAAGCATCAAATCAATGAAAACATTGTTGCAAAAGAAATTCGTCTGATTGATGCTGATGGAGAAAATAAAGGTGTTGTCTTACTTGAAGAGGCAATGAGAGTGGCGGGTGCAGCAAGTTTAGATTTGGTGGAAATTGTGCCAAATGCTAAGCCGCCAGTTTGTCGTGTAATGGATTATGGCAAATTTAAGTTTGAAGAGAGTAAGAAAAAATCTCAGTCGAAGAAGAAAACGAAAAAAACGCAAGTAAAGGAAATAAAGCTTCGGCCAGGGACGGATATTGGTGATTACAATATTAAGCTGCGTAAGTTGATTGCTTTCCTAGAAGATGGTGATAAAACAAAGGTTACGATTCGATTTCGTGGGCGTGAAATGGCGCATCGTGAGTTGGGTATGGATATGCTTAAACGAATCGAGAAAGATCTTGACGGTTTTGGTGTTGTTGAACAATTTCCAAAGATGGAAGGTCGCCAGATGATTATGGTGCTGGGACCAACACCTTCAGAGAAAAAATAGAATTAAGAACGTTTTTTAGTCTTGTTTAATCGTGACGAAGGTAAGATGCTTTACCTTCGTTAGCTGTATTTGCCTATCGGATAATATGGTAGCAAGGGTTATAAGTACTTCCTGCGAGCTTCATGCGTTGCTGTTCTACGAATGATCGTAGAAGTTCATCCATGTGTTGCATAATGTCAGAATTCCCTCTGAGTTCGAAAACACCCTTTTCTTCAATAGTGCGTATTCCATCCTCTTTTACATTTCCAGCCACAATACCTGAGAAAGCACGGCGTAAGTTGGCAGCGAGTTTGTAAGGCTGTTGATCTTTGTGTAATGCAAGATTGCTCATATTTTCATGGGTTGGCTGAAAAGGGTGTTGTAATTCTTTATCTATTTTTAATAGCCAATTAAAGTAGTAGGCATCGTCATGCTCATGACGAAAGTTATAAACCTTCTGAATGTTCTCTTGTATTGTGCAAGAGACTTTTTCTGGATTATCAATGATGATTTCATAGCAGCGTTGGGCAGCTTCACCTAAAGTATTACCAATAAACTGGTCTATTTGAGTGAAATAATCTCTAGAACTTTCAGGAGCGGTAAAAATGAGTGGGAAGGGAATATATTTGTTTTCGGGGTGAAGTAAAATTCCAAGAATATATAAAATTTCCTCTGCTGTGCCTGCGCCGCCAGGGAAGACAATAATGCCATGTCCTGTACGTACAAAGGCTTCAAGCCTTTTTTCTATATCAGGCATAATGACCAAATCGTTGACAATCGGGTTGGGTGATTCTGCTGCAATAATGCCCGGCTCGCTGATCCCTAGGTATTGACCATTATAAATTCGCTGTTTAGCATGGCCAAAGGTTGCACCTTTCATGGGACCTTTCATAGCACCTGTACCACAACCAGTGCAAATATCTTGACCCCGTAAACCGATTTGATACCCCACTTCTTTGGTGTAATCGTATTCGGTACGAGAAATCGAATGTCCAC
>CAYNGN010000166.1:0-5313 GCA_964396615.1 uncultured Thiothrix sp.
GCTGCCGCTGATACTCAATACGCTTTTGCTTTAATAGATGGCGAAATTTTTTATTGGTCTTCGCTAAACGTTTAAGTTTTTGTAATTGTTTGTAATCTTTTAGCTTTGTCGCTGCTACAAACTGAATTTGTCGTGACTCATCGGTATCAGCAAGTTTAAACAACACGGCTTGATCATCAATACACTCAAGTGCCTGAAGGCGAATTACAGCCGAATGACTTGTATCACACACAACCTGTTGATGAATCTGTTGATCATCAATTAAATAATAGACTGTTTCTAACTCAGCAAGCTTAGGCTGCGTTAACGTTAGCTCAATAATTCTTTTTTTAACGCCTTGCGGCAATTTTTCTGTTGCACTACTGCTATCAGTCGCTAATTCAGCGGCTAACTGCTTTAGTGTAGGAATATGTTGCAAATGCTGAATAGCACTTAGGCGTACCTCAAGATCAGGATCAGAGGTCGCTAGATCAATTAACTCGGCACTAGAAGCATCAAGGTTTACTAATGCTTGTAAACGAACAGTGGATTTTTTGTGTTGCCACTTAGGTTTAAATAGACCTTTGAACATGATTATTATGCTTCCCTTCTTGCATCACTAATAAAACGAAATGCGAATAGTTATGCAATAAGGAAAATAAAGCAATAGTTGATTGGTTTTTCGGTAAGATTTTATCTAATGACGATGATCATTTTCAAAAACTCTCCCTTTTTCATCTTCTGTATAAGCAAGATTACGTTGTGAAAGCGAACGCCATAAAAAAGTAAGTACCAGTAATAATCCACCTAATGTTAGTAAAAGCCAAAATTTTGGTGATACACTTTTCACCATGTCAGATAAAGGTGGAGCAACCCCTGCTTGTTTATTTTCTTTTTGAGCTAAAAAAGCGGCTTGTTGTTGCTCAATTGGATCAGCTGTATTCATGCTCGCAAGTTGCGCATGCATTTTTCTGTTCAATACATCTTGATCTTTTATCACTCTTGTTGCATGTTTCAATGTTTTTTTCAACTCAACAATATGTGCATCTTTTAACTTTTCTAAATCTTCTAATTCCTTGATTCTTGAGCGCAACTGTCCAATATCAGCATTTAAAGCCGCAATGGTTTCAGAGACGATCTTATTCTTTTTTTGTGTATTTTCCGCACGAAAATCCCCAGTAGCTGCCTGCTCTTGCAATAGATCATTTTGTTTCCTTAATAAAGCAACTTCATTATGCACTTTTTTCAACTCAGCAGCCTTAAGGGCTAAAGCATCATTCATGCCTACATTAACGCCTTGTTTATTTTGTCTAATAGCAGAGTTCTCCTGCTCAAGTGCCATAATTTTTTGCTGAAGGCTATCTAGGTTTTTCTTGTGCTTACTTCTTTCATCTTTAGTAAGTTGCTTACTTTCTTTTCTCAATGCATTCAAAGCAAAACGTGATTGTGATAGCTCTTCCTTAAGTGTTTTTAACTCAATATTCGCTTTTTTGAGGTTCGTTTGCACTCCTGTTGCAATGACTGGACTTGCAATACCACGTATAAACTGAGCAACCTCTGCTTTACTTCTTGGCAATATTAATAGGCTACCTTTTTGCAATAGATTGATATTGCCGTTCTTAAATGATCTACGATTATGGAGATGAATGGCGCGCATCATTTGCCAACGTGTTACACCAGCAGGTTTATGCTTATAAGCAATGTACCAAAGTGTTTCACCACCTTTCACTGGTCCATAACGAGTTACTGTTGAATTAGAATACGCAGTGCTAAAAAACAACAAGCTGCTAGTGACAAGAATGTATAGTATGGCTTTCATATTTTTATTGATAATAGAAGAGGTGATAAAAAAATTACACATAAATGACTCTCTGCTTAAACATAGTAGCGCTTTCCCCGTTTTTTTCATAGTATATTGAAAATGATAGTAAATATGAATGAATAACTATCAAACTATATGATTGGAATAATTATTGGGACATCATTTAGAGTTTTTGTACTTCTGCTTTCGTCACCATATGCCCCACAAAAGTTCCGATAAGCAACCCTATTCTAACTTGCGTATCATTTCACAAGAACGCACTAGGATGAATCATTGACAATGCAAAATGCAATGTATCTACGACAGAATGTATACATTTGCTAGAATTAGCACTGTTTTGGCATTATTTTTGCCATTTTTTATCTCACAGGAGCATCATTATGGCACGTACGCCTTCCACCATGTTAGATCTAGGGACAGCAGCACCCCATTTTTCACTCTTAGAACCTGCAACAGGTAAAACGATTTCTCTTGATGATTATACGGGAAAGCCGCTACTTATTGTCTTTATGTGCAACCATTGCCCCTATGTGATTCATCTGCGTGATAAGCTTATTCAGTTTACGAAGGAATATCGCACTAAAGGACTTATAACCCTTGCCATCAATGCAAATGATGTTGCCAATTACTCTGATGACAGCCCAGAAAAAATGGCGCATGATGTAGAACAATTTAATTATTCATTTCCCTACTTATTTGATGAGAGTCAAGATATTGCAAAAAATTACCAAGCTGCCTGCACCCCCGATTTCTTTATGTTTGATCACCAACACCACTTATTTTATCGGGGTCAGTTTGACGACTCTCGTCCCAACAATGGTGTACCTGTAACAGCAGCAGACATGCGTTTTGCTGCTGAACAACTGCTTGCAGGCAAGCCATCACCTACAGGACAAAAACCCTCGCTTGGCTGTAACATAAAATGGAAAATAGGCAATGAACCAATCTAAGCTACCAAAATAAACGCCTACTACCACCACTTCGTGTTTGAGAAGCCAATGCACTCACCACGGCTTGGTGATTAAGTTGCTTTGCTAAAGCAAGTGGGGTCTTTCCCTCAGTGTTTAACACATTGGCAACTGCACCGTTTGCGAGTAAATCAGTTACAATCTCAACATGACCAAAACGAGCAGCATGATGCAAGGGAGTCCATTGCTTTTTTGTTTTTGCTTTGACATTAGCACGATGGCTCAACAGTAATTTCACAATAGTGTGTTTGCCACGTGCTGCTGCTAAGTGTAAAGGGGTAACACCATTATTATACGTGGCATGAATATCAGCACCATGCGTTAATAAACCTTGAACAAGCTGACTATTCCCTTTGCTAGTAGCAAGATGCAATAGGCTTTGACCTTCTTCATAAACCTCACTCGTATTTCCATCTTGCTCTAACAGCATTCCTACAATGCTTGCATTATTATTGAGTACTGCTTTATGAAGCAACGTATCACCATTAACCAAAGAGGTAATCTGAGCATTGCGCTCAAGTAACATAGCAACCACACTTGGTTGATTTGATGTTACTGCGACATGTAAAGGTGTTGACTGGTCTTCATTTGCTTGATTGACATTTGCTTTCCGTAATAACAAAAAGGTTATCGCGTTCATGTCACGCCGTAAAATCATTTGGCTTAGTAATGTCTGCCCACTAGGGTTAACAGCATTAACATTTCCACCTTCTTGATACCAACGTTCGGCCTCTTTCATATAACGGCTAACCAGTGATACTCGAAGGTTTTTATCCACTGTTGGGTTATTCGTAGGATTGCGTAGCTTAATTGAACTATCATCTGGCAATACCATTAAAATAGCTTTTTTACTTATAACAGATTTCGTATCAGTAGCATCTGTCACAACAGAAGAAGTTGGTTGGGAAATAACCGCATTAGTAGAACGAGATGCACAACCACTCATCACAATGAGTATGAATCCTGATAAAAAGAAAAAACACCAGTGAAAAAATTTAATCATTACCACATCCTAGTTTTATAGTTGTTTATATATATAGCAACAAGATGTTGTTTAACAAGGGAAATCCCCCTATCCTACCATCCATCATCAAAGTGATAAAGAGAAATTATAGTCACAAAACACTATTGTGCCTTTTTTACAGACAGAAGGCCTGCCCACAAAAAAAGCCCCTATAAAATAGGGGCTTCATACTTAAATTTAATCTAAGCCTGAACTAAATGCAAGAAACTAACGTAGTCTTAAACATTGTCCTGGGCTGATAACATAATCTGGCATCTGTAAGTTATTTAAACGGATAATATCATCTCGTTTAACCCCATTATTAACACCAATACGAAAAACACCATCTTTAGGCTTCACAATGTAGTAGTTACCACTTGCGGTATTACAACTACCTGAACTTGCTTCACTGTATGAAGAAGCTGAATTCGAGCTTGAACTAGACCCACCACCATTATAATAGCTTGAACTACCTGAAGTGTTTGGCGAACTGCTATAAGCACCACCAAAGCTGGTACCGCCATTATGTGTGTGATTCACACCTGACGCAGGTAGCAAATGTGAATGATATGTACCATTATGTGGATGAGGTACTGCACCTTTACTTGCAGGGGCAGGATCATAGTAATTAGACGCTGGTGCTGCTGGTGCTGCATTAGTATTCGTATAATCGTAATAAGTTGAACTATTAACAGGTGGAGTATTCACAACCGCTGGCGTTGGCGCTACATAAGCTGGCTGTCTATTAACATAAGTATTAGTTGTTGCTGTATTTGCCCCTGCTCCCGTATTATGCTGATGGTTTGTACCTGTTGTGGGCAAGGCATGACAGTGCCTTCTGCCAGCATGCGTATGACAATTACCGCCTGTGTTGGTGTTGGTCGTAACGGTATTTGTTCTATTGCCACAAGGTTGGCATGTTTGCTGATTGGTACGACCAGTACCGATATTATGGGAATGCTTCAAACCACCTTCAGGAAGCCGATGAGTATGTGCAACACCATTATGAGTGTGTGTAACCCCAGTACCACTAACACCAGTATCAAGCCCCTGATTTTGTGCTGACTGCCCCACTCGATAAGGCCCACCGCCCGTATTAGATGTCGTACAACCACTAAGAATTATTGCAGACACAGACATTGCTAATAATAATTTTTCTTTTTTATCCATAAGTTACACCTGATTATTAGTAATATGGTCTAAGTATACCGTTTAAGATATCACATGACCATGAAAGAATTACGTGAAAAATTAAGAGGAAATAAATAAATGTTCAATATATCAACATGTTTCAACATATTTACACATAATTTTATAATATTATAGGGTATAACTCGCATTACTAGTGCCAATAATATTGGCAAATCACCTATCTAAATAATCAATATTATTGATTTATTTTCATTTATAAAATTAACTATAAGATGCTCAGATTCAGCCATCATATCTGCATCTGTATTTAGCATGAAGGTCAAAATATACACCTACAAAAAAATCTAAAATACGCTTAAGTATAGATTCCCAGCATTTTTGAAAGCGCT
>CAYNGN010000166.1:5324-6368 GCA_964396615.1 uncultured Thiothrix sp.
CAAATACAAATACCTAAAAACTTTTCGAAATACTAACTTCCTGACCACCACGCAAAACGGTAAGGTTAATCGACTCAGCTCCTTGAAGCTCACTCATCACACTAATGCCTTTTGCAGGACTATCCAGTTGAATGCCATTCACAGAAGTAACCACATCACCTGGACGTAAGCCTAACTGCCGAAACAAGGCACGGTTTTTACCTGGCGAAAGACGAAAACCACGCAGATTTCCCTCTTTATCCTTGCTCTCAGTAACACTCGCAATCTCAAGCAACTTATCAGGGTTATTCATAACCGCATCACGCAATAAACTCAAATCTTCACTTGATGAACCACCCTTATTGCCTTTAGAAGATTTAGGCGAAGAAACAGCAGGCAGCACATCAGCTTGTAGTAAGCGAGGATTGATAGGCGGCAATGCCTTTGGTAAAGATGCATTATTATTTTGCCTTGCTGGAGGCGAATTTTTAGCAACATTTAATTTCCCTTCTGGCAATCTAAGCTCTTCTAGTTTTCCATTATGTTTAAGCATTATCTTTTTAGCACTAATACTCTTAATAACAACACCTGTTTGCGGCTCATCTCCCACACCATAAAATGCCTGCTTCCCTCCTTTTTGAGGAGCAATAATGGCATAGCTTTTCTTTAAGGGACGATCAAAAATCCCCACTAATACCAAACTAAGTCGTGTTTGACTCACTACAGCAGGCTTATTTACAACGGCTTTAGGTGTTGTTTTTTGCTGCTCTTGACCGAATAAATGATGACTCGCAACAACATTGCCATAATTAGCAGGTTTATTTTGCGCTGTATGGTCTGCTGACTTTGATACCACAGGAAACACAGAGGGTAGGGTTTTAGCAGGTGTAAGTATCTGCCAAAACAATGTTGCCAGCATAATAGCCAACACCATGATTAATAGCCCTGTCATCATACTTGGCAAAATACGCCAAGCACGTTGTAAGTTTGGATGGTGAAACAATGTTTCCATTAGTGATAATAATCTTTATACCAGCGAATAAATTTTTCGATGCCCTTATCCAG
>CAYNGN010000167.1:0-6368 GCA_964396615.1 uncultured Thiothrix sp.
CCTAAATTGATGACATTAGGTGATTCAATTACCTCAGGACAAGGCAAAGAATTAACAGTTGCTCTAGCAGCGCCTATCGTCACCGAACTTGATGACGCACTTGCAAAGATGCAAGCTGTTCAAGAGAGTGTTGCATCTGACAGTAGCCTTGACTTTTCCACTGCTGAGGCTGATACAACTGCTGCAAAAACAGCATTTCAGGCTGCCGTAGTTGCTGCCGCTGCTAGCACTTATGAACTTTCAGATTCAGAATCAGCGGACGCAACGGCTGCCGCCCTTGCAATCAATGCTGCACTTGACGATGCAATCGCTAAAATCCCTGCTGCTGTATTAGAAACAGAAGCTATACCTGATTATACAGATGAGAATGGAGTAGCCCCCTCTGCCGCCTATCTAGCCGACCCCCGAATAATTGCAAGAGATGCTATATCAAACGCTAAAAATAAGCTACGTGCCGTCAATCGAAATGTTTATGGTGCAGTACAACGTCTTTCTTATCGCGCACCTTTACTCACCAAGATAAAAAATTCTACTTCGGTTAACGTTGAAATCATTGGTGCGCTACGTGGGCCTGGTACTACGGAAGGCACGCCATTACTCGGCACATTTATTGCTAATCCTGATGGTAGTGGTACTCAAATAACCTTAGAAGCCTACCATGACGGCTACAGTGGTAGCTTTGCAGATCTCTCCATTACCGGTGTGACTGTCTTACATGACATGCTTGAAAAATCACTTAATGGTACGTTTACTGCTGAAGAAAAGCCTAGTGGTCTTACAGATGGCAATACCCCTGATCTTGTACTGCTTCATATTGGCACAAATGATATAGCCTTTGGTTCGACAGCTCCTGAGGCTGGCGTAACGAAAATCATTGAAACCTTAAGAAGCAAGAATGCAAACGTTGTTATTTTACTTGCAAAAATTATCCCCATTGATGGCACTAAACTTGAATACACAGGTGGTGCAGCCGTTGAAGCGTATAATACGAAACTTGATGCACTTTTTGCAGCTGATAAGCACCCTACATCAAAGCTGATTTTAGTTGATCAATTCACCGCATTCTCTCCTAGTGCAAGTCTGTATATTGGTGATGGTGTTCATCCTAATGCAGCAGGCGATGAAGTAATAGCAACAGAATGGTTTACTGAAATTGAGAAACTCTTCCAATAAAAGCCCTAACAAATAGATATTAGGTCATTAAAAAAGCCCCTCTGATTCTACCAGAGGGGCTTTTTAGTTTTAAGAGAGGTAACTTGCTTTTTTATTACTATAATACCTGTTTTACCAACGCATAAAAAACATCAGCCTGTTCCACATGCGGTAAATGCCCAGCTTGCTTTATAATCTGCATAGAATAATGCGGAAAATAATGCGCTAGCAAGCTCTTGTCTTCTTGTTGCAAATACTCAGACTGCTCCCCTTTAATAAATAACACTTCTCCAACATAACAACGTTCACTACGAGGAAATCCTGCAATTTTCAGGTGATTTTTTGCAATTTCAGCCAAGTTACATTTCCATTCATAACCACTTTTTCCTGCTTGCATACGTTGTAAATTTTTTAGCAAAAACCCCCGCTCATATGCATTTTCAACAACCTCAGAAAAAACCTGATCAATGTCCTTGCGGCTTGTAAAAGAAGCCAAGGGTAATGACAACATACCGTGCAAAAGAGACTGATGCCATAAAGGATAAGATTTGGGTGCAATATCAACAACAACTAATTGCTGAATAAGATCAGGCTGATGTAACGCAAGAGTCATCGCCACTTTACCCCCCATTGAATGCCCTAATAACTGTATTTTTGGAATATTCAACTGGGTCAGTAAATACTGTACATCGTCAGCCATTTGACGGTAACTCATCCCCTTCACATGTGGAGAATAACCATGATTGCGCAAATCAATACTCAATACATAATGATGCTGAGCAAGCTTTTTTGCCTGTGTTTGCCAGTTATTTAATTCACCCAACAAACCATGTAGCAAAACAACAGGAATCTTATCGTTCATCTCACCATATTGTTGATAATGCAGCAATGTAGCGTTCATCTGCTCCTTTAAAACTGCCGCCCTAGCACTTCAATATCAGACAATATCGCCTTACGCTCCGCATCTGTTTTGTTGGGTACATTAAAATAAATGTTATGACTCACGTCATCAATACCGCAAAACCCTAGTGTCCCATCGGTGACAGGGCGATGAATTAATGGCATAGCATCACTGTTTTCAAAATATTCCTCTGTCCCGCCTGCAGCAATCAATACCAAGGCCTTTTGATGTTTGAGCATACCTTGTACGCCTTTATCATTAAAACTAAAAGCAACTTCATTGGTAAACACAACATCAAACCAACCTTTCAAAATGGCAGGTCGATCAAACCACCACAGTGGATAAACAAACACTAAAGCCTCCGCCCAAAGCAGATCATCCTGCTCATTGCGAATATGTCGCGGTATATCACCTACATGTAACTGCTCTAAATCATCTGCTTTTAACACAGGATCAAAGTTTTGAGCATAAAGGTCTTTAATATTGACCTGATGCTCGCTTGCCCTTAACCCCGTTGCAATGGCATGTGTCATTGCATGTGTAAAGCTAGAAGGATTTGGATGGGCACAAACAACTAAAACATTCATAATTATTATAAGATTAGTGGGTAGAGTGTTGAGAGGGTTTTATGGCTGTGGGCGTAAAAATCCGTTTTATATCCACACGATCAAAGCGATAGTCTTTATTACAAAATTCACAGTCAACCTGTATATGTCCCTGTTCATTAATAATATCTTGTGCTTCTACTTCGCCCAATGCCTGAATCGCACCTTCAATACGCGCCACTGAACACGTGCATTGGAAACAAATCTCCTTACGATCAAATAAGGTTACTTGCTCTTCATGGTAAAGACGCTGTAATAAAGTATCATGATTCCATGTCAGCAAATCCTGTTCGCTTAAGGTATTTGCTAAAATAGTAGCACGATTCCAACCATCTTTATCATTTGCTTGTTCAGGCAAACGCTGCAATAACAAACCTGCACAAGCATTCGCATCAGCAGCTAAGTAGAGACGTGTCGCAAGTTGCTCTGATTGCTCAAAATAAGCGTGTAAGCAAGCCTGCATTGTCTCACCATTCAGTGCCACGATGCCTTGGTAAGGCTTACTTGCATTATTGGGCTGAATCGTAATGACCATTATTGCATCATCACTTAATAAATCGAGTAATGATGGCTCTACTATCAAGTTATTCAATTCATCCTCGTTATAACGTGCTAATCCTCTTACTGTTCCTTCCGAGTCTGCCTGCACAACGAGTAAATGCAAGGCTCCTGAGCCTTTAATTTGCAAAATCAGTGAACCTTGGTACTTTATCGTCGCAGAAAGTAATACCACTGCTGCTAGGGCTTCGCCAAGCACTTTTTTAACTACCTCAGGATAAGCATTATTGGTTAATAATGCCTGCCATGCTGATACTAAATGCACCCATTCACCTCGAACTTGCGTATTCGCTAAGATGAAACGGCGTAGGCTGTCTTTTTCCATTTTATTATTCTGTATGTTTAACCATTTAATTTTTGCTTTAGCAATTGATTCACCTGCGCTGGATTCGCTTTCCCTCTTGATGCTTTCATGACCTGCCCAATAAAGAAACCCAACAGTTTTTCCTTACCTGCACGATATTGTTCAACTTGCCCAGCATTGTTAGCAATTACTTCATCAATAATACGTTCAATCGCACCGCTATCCGTAATTTGCTTCAGACCTTTGCTTTCAATCACCGTATCTGCATCTCCCTCACCCGCAGCCATCGCTTCAAAAACTTGTTTGGCGATATTACCTGAAATCGTATTATCTAAAATACGTTTAATCATCCCCGTCAAGTTATTAGCACTAACAGGTGATTCACTAATAGGCAATTCGTGCTTGTTAAGATAAGCGGCAAGATTACCTGTCACCCAGTTAGCCGCTTGCTTAGCATCACCACAGCCTTGTGCAACGGCTTCAAAATACTCAGCCATTGCGCGACTTGAGGTAAGCACTTCTGCATCAAAATCAGATAACGCATACTCTTGTTTAAAACGTAAACGTTTCTGATCAGGTAATTCAGGTAAGGTTTTACGCACCTCTTCCAAAAACTCAGCAGTTATTTCTAAAGGCAATAAGTCAGGATCAGGGAAATAGCGATAATCATTCGCCTCTTCCTTGGAACGCATCGCGCGTGTTTCATCTTTATCAGGGTCATACAAACGTGTTTGTTGCATCACTTTGCCACCTGCTTCAATAATATCTATTTGCCGCTCTACTTCATGATTAATAGCTCGCTCAATAAAACGAAAAGAGTTAAGATTCTTAATTTCCGCCCGTGTACCAAATTCTTTTTGTCCGACAGGTCGTACCGAAACATTAGCATCACACCGAAATGAACCTTCTGCCATATTGCCATCCGAAATCCCTAAATACTGCACTAACTCATGTATTTTTTTCATATACGTCACTGCTTCTTTAGCAGAGCGCATATCAGGCTCAGAGACAATTTCTAATAAGGGTGTGCCAGAACGGTTTAAATCAATTCCAGTGAAGCCTTGAAAATCTTCGTGTAATGATTTACCTGCATCTTGTTCAAGATGTGCGCGTGTTACACCAATGGTTTTTGTTTCACCATTATCCAAGGTAATGTCTATTTCACCTTTTTCAACCGTAGGACGATCAAATTGGCTAATTTGATAGCCTTGTGGCAAATCAGGGTAAAAATAATTTTTACGGGCAAATACAGAATGCTTAGCAACAGGCGCACCAATCGCCAAACCAAACATAGCTGCCATACGCAATGCTTCTTTGTTCATCACTGGCAAAACCCCAGGCAAAGCAAGATCAACCTCACACGCCTGTGTATTAGGCTCAGCACCATAAGCGGTTGCTGCACCTGAAAATAATTTAGAGTTAGTCGCTAATTGTGTGTGAATTTCAAGCCCAATAACTGTTTCCCATGCCATCGTATTATCCTCTCTTATCCTTTATCTGTATCCATAAATGCAGCAGGCATTTGCTGATGCCATGCCGTTTGTTGCTGATATTGATGAGCAATATTAAGCAACTTGCCTTCTTCAAAATGATTAGCAATAATTTGCAAACCAACGGGCAGACCAGCAACCGCTTCAACGGGTAATGACATGCCTGGCAATCCTGCAAGATTTAAGGCAATGGTATAAATATCTGCAAGATACATACTAATGTTATCGTTGGATTTTTCGCCTAGTTTAAAAGCAGTTGTTGGTGTTGTCGGCCCCATAATCACATCAACCTGCTTAAAAGCTTGCGTAAAGT
The DNA here is from genome assembly GCA_964396615.1 of uncultured Thiothrix sp. Classification (GTDB taxonomy): domain Bacteria; phylum Pseudomonadota; class Gammaproteobacteria; order Thiotrichales; family Thiotrichaceae; genus HyVt-477. Next base: position 5,324 of record CAYNGN010000167.1, read on the forward strand.
CATCACTGATGAGGCGACGGATCTTCTGCGCTTTTAAGTAATAAGCATCATAATAACCCGCTGATAGGGCATAAGTGCCTATCATAATACGTCGTTTGACTTCTTCACCAAATGCCTCACCACGCGAGCGCATATACATATCTTCAAGATTTTCGGGGTTTTTGCAGCGATAACCATAACGTACACCATCAAAACGCGATAAGTTAGACGAACATTCTGCGGGGGCTAATACATAGTAAGCAGGTATAGCAAGATGGGTATTCGGTAAACTGATTTCAACAATTTCTGCGCCCATCGTTTTATAAATCTCAAGCGCAGCATCAATCACTGTAGCAATTGCAGGGTCTAGCCCTTCACCAAAATATTCTTTGGGTAAACCAATCTTTAAGCCTTGTAGTGAATCACTCAAGCCAGCAGTATAACTAGGTACATCGTGTTCTATACTGGTTGAGTCTTTCTCATCAAACCCCGCTATTGCACCTAATAACAAAGCGCAATCTTCAGCCGAAGCGGCAATGGGGCCTGCTTGATCAAAACTTGATGCATAAGCAACCATTCCCCAACGAGAAACGCGTCCATACGTTGGTTTAATCCCAGTGACACCACATAATGCAGCAGGTTGGCGAATCGAACCTCCTGTGTCCGTTGCTGTTGCAATAGGCGCTAAACGCGCTGCTACCGCCGCCGCACTTCCACCTGATGATCCCCCAGGCACTCTGGCAGTATCCCACGGATTTTTTGTTGCACCATAAAAACTGCTTTCTGTTGAAGAGCCCATCGCAAACTCATCCATATTCAACTTACCCAACATCGGCATACCACAGGCATTCAGTTTCTCGACGACTGTCGCGTTGTAGGGCGCAATAAAATTATCTAACATTTTAGAGCCGCAGGCAGTACGTACGCCATTGGTACAGAAAATATCTTTCTGTCCTAAGGGGATTCCTGTTAAAGCATTGCCTTCGCCTTTAGCTAACATGACATCAGCTTGTTTTGCACTATTAAGTGCTTGTTCTGCGGTCACCGTTACAAAACAATTTAACGC
>CAYNGN010000168.1:0-539 GCA_964396615.1 uncultured Thiothrix sp.
CAAGGGATTAAATGCTCCCGCTCGCCTTTAACAACCATCACATCATTACTACCTGTTTCAAATAACCATGCTATTTTTCCAAGTAGCACATCATCTGTGGTAACAACCTTTAAACCTTCTAAATCTGTCCAGTAGTAATTATCATCCGCCAAATCGCTAAGCTGCTCACGCTGAATACCTAGTTCCATACCAATCAGCGTAAATGCTTGATCACGATCATTGATACCTTCTAGCTGTGCAACAACTCCTTTACCCTGTTTATGTCCATTGACAATGGTAATAGCATTCCATATTTGTCGTTTTTTTAGATACAGGGGGGAATAGCTAATAATTTTTTGTATCGGTGCTGTATGTGAATATATTTTCACCCAGCCCTTCACGCCAAAAACACCCGATATTTTACCAAGTGTTAGCATGGTTACATGAGGACTGCTGTCAGTCATTAACGTCTATGCAACCACTACTGCTGGTGTACTTGTGTCTTCTGCTGGCACTTCTGAAGCTTGTTTTATCAATTTTTTCACACGATTAGAAGGTTG
>CAYNGN010000168.1:551-6357 GCA_964396615.1 uncultured Thiothrix sp.
GCGCCTTTTGATGCCCAATGACTTACACGCTCTAGATCTAAACGTAAACGTACTTCTTGTCCACGTGCCATTGGATTAAAAAAACCAATATGCTCTATATAACCACTATCACGTGGCTTGCGAGAATCAGTAACAACAATTTTATAAAAAGGACGCTTCTTAGCGCCACCTCTAGCCAAACGGATTGTGACCATAGTACAAAAACCTTACAGTAAACTTTTTAAGTTAGCTCACTTAGCATGCTGAGCCTTTATATAGCAAGTGAAATACATCCACCCGAAAATAGATCGCGTAATTCTACGGACTTTTGCCAAAAAGTGAAGCTTAATTTATAAAATACAACAAAATTAGCCAATAATAGCGACAAAAACACCTTTTTTCATTACATCACATAGGAGGCATACCACCACCCATGCCTGGTGGCATTTGTCCTTTCATTGAACGCATCATTTTACGCATACCGCCTTTAGCAAATTTTTTCATCATTTTTTTCATCTGCTTATGTTGTTTGAGCAAACGATTAACATCTTGGATTTGCATACCACTACCTTTAGCAATGCGTTTTTTATGCGAACCTTTAATAATATCAGGGAAACGACGTTCTTTTGGTGTCATTGAATTGATAATAGCAACCATTTGTTTGACTTGTTTTTCTGCAGCTTGATCCTTCATCGTATTAGATAACTTTCCCATACCCGGTAGTTTATCGGCCAAACCTGCCAAACCACCCATTTTATCCATTTGTAACATTTGCTCACGCAAATCCTCAAGATCAAAACCTCGACCTTTATGCAGTTTTTTAGCCAGTTTTTTGGCTTTAGTATGATCAACATTACGCTCAGCGTCTTCAACAAGACTCAGTACATCTCCCATACCAAGAATTCTGGATGCCATACGGTCAGGATGAAAAGGCTCTAAGGCATCAAGCTTCTCCCCCATACCAATAAACTTAATTGGCTTGCCCGTTATATGACGAACTGATAAAGCTGCTCCACCTCGTGCATCACCATCAGCCTTGGTAAGAACAACGCCTGTCAGTGGTAATGCAGAATCAAATGCTTTCGCTGTATTAGCAGCATCTTGACCTGTCATACTATCAACTACAAACAACGTTTCGACAGGGCTTAAGACTTTATGGATACCTCTAATTTCATCCATCATTTCATCATCAATATGCAACCGACCTGCAGTATCAACAATCAGTACATCAGCATATTGCTTTTTAGCTTGTTTGAGAGCATTTTTTGCTATTTTTACTGCTGATTGGCTTGTTTCACTCGCAATAAACTCTACATCTACTTGGGCCGCTAACGTTTCCAACTGCTTGATAGCCGCAGGACGGTAGACATCACAGCTCACTACTGCTACTGATTTTTTATCACGTTCCTTAAGTAATTTTGCCAACTTACCAACCGTGGTCGTTTTACCTGCTCCCTGAAGACCAGCCATTAAAATAACGGCAGGTGGTTGAGATTTTAGGTCAAGCCCTTCAACCGCTTTACCCATAATCTCAACAAGTTCTTCATTAACCACCTTAATTAAGGCCTGACCTGGTGTTAAGCTGGTTAAGACTTCCTTACCCACCGCACGCTCACGCACTTTATTAATAAACTCTTTAACAACAGGCAAGGCAACATCTGCCTCAAGCAATGCCATACGTACATCACGTAATGCATCTTTTATATTATCTTCGGTTAAACGTGCCTGACCCCGTAACTTTTTGACAGTATGTGATAAACGATCGCTTAAATTATCAAACATAGTTAGTATTACTCTTAGTTTACGTTTAAGATTGATAGAATAATAAGCAAATAAAGATCATAAACAAAGAAAACGGTTGCTATTTTTTATAGCTTCCTACATCTTATTTTCTCTAATTTAACTTTCTATTTTTCTATTATTATTGTTGTCTGGTTATTGCCCAATACGATATAGCTAATCTCCCAGCAGAGCCACTACACTAAAGTGGTTGGAACAAAAAGGCTAAACAGTATACCATTCTATAGTTAGTCATATAAATAGTTTCACTAGTGAACATCTTTTCAGAGACACGTATTGCTTATTCTCTACATCTCTATAATTTCATTCGCACCTTAACAAACTCGACATTATCAATGACACCTCTCACAGGCTATTTTGCTGTATTTTTATACTTATTAGCATGTTTTTTTATTGCTTTTCGTATCAAAAACACCTCTAAAAACAGCACATCTAACAACACTATAAAAAAAATAGCGGTCGTCAGTACATGGGCGCTTGCTATTTTATGCCACTCCTATACCTTGTATAAACCACTATTTTTTCATGAAAGTTTATATTTAGATTTTTTTTCCGCCACATCACATATTAGCCTTATCACTAGTTTGATTTTATTTATAACAACATGCCGACACAAAATGGAGGTATTGGGTCTATTTGTTCTACCTATTACCGCTTTATTTTTACTCATATCAATTATCAGCTATATACCCAATAAAGCAACAGCACTGGATGGTGCATTAGCCGCTCATGTGCTGCTATCACTACTCGCTTATGGCACTCTATTTCTTGCCACGGTACAAGCGACTGTCTTGTATGTACAAAATAAGCTACTTCATAATCATCAAACGAATCAACTAATACAGTCACTACCAGCTTTACAAGACATGGAGAAGCTCTTATTTCATATGATTTTTACTGGGGTAATCTTACTAACAGCAGGATTAATGAGTGGGTTTATTTTTCTTGATGACTTATTTGGTAAACATGTTCTACACAAAACTGTTTTGTCCATTACAGCATGGACTGTTTATACAACATTGCTTATTGGCCATTGGAAAAAAGGTTGGCGTGGACGTAAAGCAACCCACTGGACTTTTGCTGCTTTTGCGCTGCTTATTTTAGCCTTTTTTGGAAGTAAGTTTGTCTATGAGTTTTTACTACAAAAATAAACTGCCCCTAACTTCTACAGCCCGCTTCATTATTCTTTATTAGCATTTTTTAATCATTTATGAATGATATTTTTTTTATTGGCTCACTCGCCATTTTACTCGTTATTTTATTTGCATTATCAGCCTTTTTCTCAGGCTCAGAAACGGCATTAATGTCACTTGATCGTTATAAATTAAGACATGCTGCAAAAAAAAATCAAAATGCAAAATTAGCCCTAAAGTTATTAAAAAAACCTGATCGCCTTATTGGGGTTATTTTATTAGGCAATAATTTAGTTAATATATTAATTACCCAAATAGCCTCTTATCTAGGCTATTATCTAGGGGAAAATATAGGAGTTGCTATAGCAACAGGACTACTAACACTCATGCTACTTATTTTTGCTGAGCTAATGCCAAAAACATTGGCTGTCGTTAAATCAGAAACTATCGCATACCCTGCAGCACGTGCTTTCACTCCACTACTAAAAATCACCTCTCCTATTGTATGGCTAGTCAACTATGTTGCTAACACAATCATCAAAACAATGGGTATTGATCCCCATTTCACTGAGGAACAAGCATTGGACAAAGAGGAACTACGCACCATTGTTACTGAGTCTGGCAAGATAATCCCTAGTAAACATCAAGAAATGTTACTCAGTGTACTTGATTTAGAGTCTTCTACCGTTGAAGATATCATGATTCCACGCCAAGATATTTCCTCTATCAATTTTACTGATGATTGGAAGAAAATAGAAAGGCAAATTGCCCGTAGCGCATTCGGTCGTTTACTTGTTTACCAAGATAATTACGATCATATAAAAGGCTTTATTCACTTACGCAAACTGATCCCTTCAATAAAAGGTGGCAAGTTAAGCCGCAAACAATTTCAACAAGCCACACGAGAAACAATATTTACCCTCAAAAGCACACCATTAACACAACAGTTATTGAACTTCCAAAATGAGTGTCATCGTATTGCACTGGTTGTTGATGAGTATGGTGACGTTCAGGGACTGGTGACACTTGAAGATATTCTAGAAGAAATAGTTGGGCAGTTTGCAACTAATCCTGCAAGCATCACCAATGAGGTACATATTCGTGATGATAAATCGGTATGGGTTGATGGTGGCATTCATATCAGAGAGCTTAATCGTATTACCGATTTAAAACTTCCGCTTAAAGGTCCCAAAACAATGAATGGTTTAATCATAGAACATCTTGAAACAATGCCAATGGCTGGCTTATGCGTTCTTATTAATCACTATCCAATAGAAATACGTGAAGTTGATAATAATACTATTCAATCCCTCATTATTCGCCCAAGACCTAGTCATTATGATGAAGAAACAGATGCAATATAGCTGTACAAAGTGTGGTGCTATTCAAAAAAAATGGAGTGGACAGTGTGCTGACTGTAAAGAATGGAATTGCTTAGAGGAAAGCATTGCACCCACACCAACAAAAGCCGCTAAAGTAAAACGAGAGGTTGTTAAATACAAAGGTTATACGGGTGATGCCTCACGCATCAAAACCCTCAGTGAAATATCACTGAAAAAAACACCACGTACACACACTAAAATGCCAGAACTTGATCGTGTCTTAGGGGGTGGCTTAGTTGATGGTTCTGTCACTCTTATTGGAGGTGATCCTGGAATCGGAAAATCGACCATTTTATTGCAAGTATTAGCAAGTCTGCCACAACTCCAAAGCTTATATGTCACAGGAGAGGAATCCTTACAGCAAGTATCAATGCGTGCTAATAGACTTGAATTAGAACTACAAAGTTTACGCTTACTTACAGAAACATGTGTAGAACAAATTTTAGCAATGGCGGTGATTGAAAAACCTGAGCTAATGGTCATTGATTCAATTCAAACTATTTTTACTGAACAACTCAGTTCCGCACCAGGTTCAGTAAGTCAAGTTCGCGAATCAACGGCACAATTAGTACGTTTTGCCAAACAAACGGGCACGTCATTATTTATTGTTGGACATGTGACTAAAGAAGGCACACTAGCAGGCCCTAGAGTACTTGAGCACATGGTTGATACTGTATTGTATTTTGAGGGTGATCCTGGGGATCGTTATCGTATTTTACGTGCAGTGAAAAATCGCTTTGGTGCAGTCAATGAAATTGGTGTGTTTGCGATGACCGATAAAGGTTTAAAGGGAGTTAGTAATCCATCAGCCATCTTTTTATCAAGCCATGATGAATCTGTTCCAGGGAGTGCTATTATGGTAACAAGAGAAGGCACACGCCCTTTACTTGTTGAGGTACAAGCACTTGTTGATGACAGTCATGGCGCTAATCCACGTCGACTTACACTTGGGCTAGAACAAAACAGAATGGCTATGTTATTAGCTGTTCTACACCGACATGGTGGTATTTCTATGTTCGATCAAGATGTATTTGCCAATGTCGTTGGCGGAATGAAGATTACTGAAACTGCTTCCGATTTAGCAATATTGCTTGCAGCACTCTCTAGCTTTAGAAATATCGCACTACCAGCAGAATTAGTTGTATTTGGCGAAATAGGTCTAGCAGGAGAAATACGCCCTGTTCCTAATGGAGAAGAACGCTTGAAAGAAGCAAGTAAACATGGCTTTAAACGTGCAATTATCCCTAAAGCTAATAAACCACAACGCATTATTAAAGATATGGAAATATTGACTGCACAACGTATAGAAGATGTTTTAGAATATATATAAGAAAATAAATGTAGGTATCAAGTCCATATGAGTACCCACAAAGCGTTGACAGACATAAGGGGGGGAGTGTCTGTCATCGACCGCATTTATAATACACACGAATTATTAAAGATACTAGCACCTTACCGAAATACGGTAGCTTTCACATTATAAACCGAATAATAATTCTAAATAGCAGGCAT
>CAYNGN010000169.1:0-6309 GCA_964396615.1 uncultured Thiothrix sp.
CCCCTTAGTTTCCGTCCTCCCGATGCGTGTAATCAGGAGGCCCAACTAGCAGGGAAGTTTGGTGGGGGAGGGCATAAACATGCAGCTGGTTTTTCAGTGCCTTTTGCTGATTTAGCGTTGCTGGCGGATGGTTTTTAGTTTTTTTGTTCTGAACACATAACACATCTCTAAATCTCACTCTTGTAGAGCGCAGTCCCGCCTTTTTTAGAGGCGGGTTGTGTAGGTGGTCTAGAACACTCTAACGGGTAAAGACAATCTCTCCATCAGTCACACTAACCACTATCTCATCCCCTGCAACAAACTCATTGGACAATAGTTTATGCGCCAATGGATTCTCAACCCGATACTGTATCGTACGTTTTAATGGTCGCGCTCCATACACAGGATCAAAACCTTCCTTACTCAACAAATCCAATGCTTCATCAGAGAATCGAATGGTCATTTCTCTTTGCTGTAAACGCTTATTAAGATGTTGCAGTTGTAGCACGGCAATTTGACGAATTTCATCTTGGCCTAAGGGTCTAAAGACAACGGTTTCATCAATACGATTAATAAACTCAGGACGGAAATGTGTGCCTACAATTTCCATTACCGCCGCTTTCATGGTGTCGTATTGACTTTCACCTGCCATATTCTGGATGATCTTTGAGCCAAGGTTAGAGGTCATGACGACAACGGTATTGCTAAAGTCCACCGTACGCCCTTGTCCATCGGTCAAACGCCCATCATCCAGCACTTGTAAGAGAATATTAAACACATCAGGATGCGCTTTTTCGACTTCATCCAGCAAGATGACTGAATAGGGTTTACGCCGTACAAGTTCAGTCAAGTAACCGCCTTCCTCATAGCCCACATAGCCTGGAGGCGCACCGATTAAGCGGGATACGGAGTGCTTTTCCATAAATTCGGACATATCAATGCGTACCATCGCTTCTTGTGTATCAAACAAGAAACGGGCAAGGGCTTTGGTTAGCTCGGTTTTACCTACACCTGTTGGGCCTAAAAATAAGAACGAACCATTCGGGCGGTTTGGATCAGACAAGCCTGCGCGTGAGCGACGAATCGCATTGGAAACGGCAACAACCGCTTCGTTTTGCCCAATGACTTGTTTTTGCAAGCCTTGTTCCATATTTAATAGCTTTTCGCGCTCGCCTTCGAGCATTTTTGATACAGGGATACTCGTCCAATGGGCGACGACTTCGGCAATTTCTTCTTCTGTTACTTTACTGCGTAACAGTTGGAAGTTTTGTGTGTTTTTACCTGCTTCAGCAGCTTGTTTGAGTTTAGCTTCTAGTGCTGGAATACGACCGTATTGTAATTCAGACATACGCTGTAAATCAGTGGCACGATGTGCGGTTTCGAGTTCGATACGTGCTTTGTCTAGTTCTTCTTTGACATGCGCGGTGCCTTCGACAATGGATTTTTCAGCAGCCCATATTTCTTCTAAATCAGCCAGTTCTTTGCCAAGCAGGGTAATCTTTCCTTCAATTTCAGCCAGACGTTTTTTTGAAGCATCATCGGATTCCTGTTTTAACGCTTCGCGCTCAATTTTATATTGAATCAGTTTGCGCTCTAACTTATCCATGGCTTCAGGTTTAGAGTCAATTTCTAAGCGAATATGTGAGGCGGCCTCGTCCATGAGATCAATGGCTTTGTCAGGCAATTGACGATCAGCAATATAACGATGCGATAAATTAACCGCAGCGACAATCGCAGGGTCAGTAATTTCTATACCATGATGCGCTTCGTAACGTTCTTTTAAACCGCGTAAAATGGCAATGGCATCTTCTACGCTGGGTTCTTCAACAATAATACGTTGGAAACGACGTTCTAAGGCAGCATCTTTTTCGATATGTTGTCGGTATTCGTCTAAGGTCGTCGCGCCAATACAGTGCAATTCACCACGGGCGAGGGCAGGCTTGAGCATGTTGCCTGCGTCCATTGAGCCTTCGGTTTTACCTGCGCCGACAAGGGTATGTATCTCATCAATAAAGAGAATGACATTACCTTCAGCTTTGGCAATATCATTTAATACTGCCTTGAGCCGTTCTTCAAAATCACCACGGTATTTTGCCCCTGCGAGTAAGGAGGCTAAATCCAGTGATAATAAGCGTTTGCCTTTTACGCCATCAGGGACTTCGCCATTGACGATGCGTTGTGCCAAGCCTTCAACGAGTGCGGTTTTACCGACTCCTGGCTGACCAATGACCACAGGGTTATTTTTGGTGCGTCGTTGTAAGATTTGCACCATGCGACGGATTTCTTCATCACGGCCAATAATCGGGTCGATTTTGCCTTGTTCTGCGCGTTCGGTGAGGTCGATGGTGTATTTTTTTAGTGCTTCACGCTGATCTTCTGCATTGGGGTCATAAACGCTTTGTCCCCCGCGTACGCGTTCAATAGCATGGGTTAGCGTGTCGATTGCGGCACCTGATTGTCGTAAGACATCGCCCGCAATCCCTTTATCTTGCAACAGTGCGAGCAAGAAGAGTTCGGAGGAGATGTATTGATCTTTACGCTTCTGAGCGAGTTTGTCAGTGATATTAAACAGGCGTGATAAGTCTTTTGAAATATGCACTTCGCCTGCTTCACCCCCTGAAACGGTAGACATACCCTCCATTGCTTCACCAAGTTGTGAGCGCAGTAAATCAACATTAACCCCTGCTTGTGCGAGTAGGCTGTGGGCAATACCACCTTCTTGGTCAAGTAAGGCAATGGCAACATGCACTGGCTCTATAAACTGGTGATCATGTCCCAGTGCTAATGACTGAGCATCTTGTATTGCCAGTTGAAATTTACTGGTTAATTTATCAGTTCTCATACATAGCTCCTTTTTAGTTATTATCCATTGTGTGGAAATTTATTATGTTGGGTTTAAGTGTACCATCATGATACGCGTTGTTATTTTAATGATGTCAATTCTATTTTTTTCAAGGATTTTGTTATTGAAAAATAGTTTAATTGATTGAAAATTAATATTTAACAAATATTTAAAGATGACCTATTTTTTCCGTTCTGTTTACCTAAGGAAAAGAGAAACTAAGGTGAGGGAGTTTAGGATAAATAGAGGATGTGTTGCGATTATTCATCCAAAAAACTCTTACTGGGAACACTGACGAAACGATCTTCCCGCAAACCCTTTTTATTGGGATTATCAGCGTGATTCCACACATAAGCCGTTAGTTGACCCCCTACACAGGCAGAATAATCAACACAGGCGATGTTTTTTTGGATTAATTTAGGTTTTCCCGTAAACCAGTAATGTCCCAAAAAGAGAGGAGGTTGTTGTACATCATAATTATATTGCGCAAGCAGATTAGTAGGGACGGGCATATCTTCAAAGCGTTCAAGATATTTTTTGGCACAGACAATGTGTTTCCATGCCGAACACTGTGTTCTCCACCAATACAGACGATAACGTTTAGAGAGTCGAGAGGGTGGGGCAAGATTTGCGCTGGGTTGTGTGGGTAAAGGCATGGATATGTAGACGCCTTGTAGTAACATGGTTACGGCTATTTTTAGTGATGTGCCTTCTGTTAAAGCCTCTTGCCAATCATCGCTTGAGAGCTGTCCTGCTTTGCCAAGACGCTGTTGCAATTGGGCAATGATTTCTGCATTCCATGCTGCATGAGCGACCCGAAAACCGTCTAATTCTAAAAATAACGGTAGGCTTTTCATCCAGTTGATAATATCATCCGCTGCTTTACTGCCTAAAGGATAGTCATGTAGAAAGGCGTGACGATATTCAAGTAATTCAGGCGTGTGTTTTTTAAACGGTTGTTGCGTCAGTGGGTTAATGCTGTAAAAAGAAATAACATAATATTCATGATTGCCTAGAATGGCTTTTGCTGAGCCATATTCAACCATTGCTCGCACTAACTCTAGTACGCCTCGCTGATGTCTGCCTCTATCGACCAGATCACCAACAAAAATAGCAGTGTATTTAGGGTGCTGATAAACTCCATTTTGTTTAAAAAAACCCAATTTTTGTAACAGTATTTCTAGTGGTTCCAGCATTCCATGCACATCGCCAATGATGACATAATTCATAAATACAGCTCTTTATTTTATAGGTTGAATACGAAAATAGTCACGTAGCCGGTCTTTAGCCCTGTTGTAGCGCTAAAAAATAGTGATATCTCGTTATCGCTTAAATTAATGATAAAGCAATTATGGGCTTAATAAATAAATTTATTCAAAATGAAGTCGTATTTTTTTTAAAAGTAGAGTGAGTGTGTCAATGGAACGATGGTGAAACTATTGGCATTCTTGGGACAGACGATTTGTTTATTTAATAGTCACCCCATTGCATTTGCAGCATTGTTAACCCCACTAATGCTGCGGTTTCTGCACGTAAGATTCGCGGGCCAAAAGAAACGGCTGTTGCACCTGTTTGTTGGAGTAAGGCTTCTTCGGCATCAGTAAAGCCACCTTCGGGGCCAATGATTAACTGGATGGTTGTTTCGGAGTTAGGTTGCTGGAGCATGGTTAGTGATTGTGCAGCATTGGGTAACATGCTAATACGTAATGTATTGCGCTGAGATTCGTGCTGTAGGTAGGTGTTTAAGGGGGTAGGGGAGTGTAGTTGGGGGAGGCGTGTTCTGCCTGATTGCTCACAAGCACTGGTTATAATGCTTTGCCAACGGTTTACTTTTTTTTCAAGCTGATTAGCTTTGAGGCGAATCACACCGCGCTCAGTGATTAAGGGTTGTATGTGTGTGACTCCAAGTTCAACGGCTTTTTGCAAGGCATAATCCATTTTTTCAGGTTTGATCAGTGCAAGTGCAAGAGTTGTTTGTAACGGGGATTCACGTTCAATAGCATCAAAGCGTTTAACCATGACGCTGGCTTGCTTTTTAGTCACTTCAACAATACGTGCATGATACTCACCCCCTGCCATTGAATAAAATGAGTGGGCTTGTGACTTTTAGGCGTAATACGTGGATGGCATGGCGGTAGTTTATCGGGGAGAGTTCGATGGATTGATTGACACTAAAAGAGTCTGCTTGAAAGAAACGGGGGATTCGCATAAGTTTTCAGATTTCCTTTTTGTTGCTTGGTTTGTTGAAACGGTTCTTCGTCAAAGCCATTTGCTGTGTAGTATTGCATTGCAATTTAGAACGTTCTATAGATTTTCACCATTCACTATTCACAATTAGCCATGAAACAGCAAAATAAACAACAGGGAATTTTTATTACAGGCACTGATACTGATGTTGGTAAAACCTATGTCGGACAGGTGCTTGTGCGTGCTTTATCACAACAAGATAATAGGGTACGGGTACGCAAGCCCGTGGAGTCAGGTTGGCCAACGAAAGATAAGGAGCATACAACAGATGCCGCTTTACTTGCTAAAGCAGCGGGTAATTATGACACGTTACAGATTGTTTGCCCTAATCCATTACAAGCGGCCGTTTCTCCCACGAGAGCGGCCGCACTTGAAGGGAAAACGTTATCAATAGCAACGCTTAAACAGCACTGTCTCGTTGGTATAGGCCATGAGGATTTTTTATATATTGAAGGTGCTGGTGGATTTTATTCACCTTTAGCCAGTGATGGTTTAAACGCTGATCTTGCTCAGCAATTAGCCTTACCCGTATTACTGGTAGCAGACGATAAAATTGGTTGTATTAATCAGGTATTGCTGAATCTTGACGCAATCGCTAAGTATGGTTTGCAGGTCGTCGCGATTGTGCTTAATCAAATAACGGATGCGGCAAAAAATGAGGCAATGAATAATAGCGAAGAGCTTGCGGCGTATACCACAACGCCTATCTTTAGCGTTGCTTATCATCAGCGTATTTTCCCACAAGATTTTTTGCGTCTAATTATGCCAAGCTACGTGCCATGCAAACGCGATTAGTTCGTTTTTTTCAGCGCGTTTTACAACAAGATAGCGCCACGCTTGATGCTTTGTCGGGTTATGGGGAGGCTCTCTATTTTGATCAAGATAGTGCTGTTTTAGTCTTTACCTTGAGAGGCTTACATCAGTTTATTATTAAAGATGGCGAAATGAGTTATGGTGAATTTAGAAAATGTGTCTATGCAGGTAATATTAATGAAGAATTACAGCGTTTAGGCGGCAAGGTTGTCATTCATCGTTCACATGGCAAAGTAGAGCAGAATGTTTATAAATTGGTCAATTGTAATCTATAAGAGAGTCAGATAACCTACATGAACTGCTGGGTTTGTAAGCATGAACATGATTATCTGAACATCTATGGATATTCATTTATTATTTTATCCAATAAAAAAAGGGGCTCTCTGGTTTTTCCCGTGGGAAGTAAAGCAATAAAATACAACACTTTA
>CAYNGN010000170.1:0-6273 GCA_964396615.1 uncultured Thiothrix sp.
TATCATCAACACCACTTTTACTTTTCGTAAGGAAACGTCATGACAGCAGCAGCGATTGCCTTTTTTGATTTGGATGGCACCATTACGCAACGGGATACTTACAAAGAAATGTTAGTGTTTGGGCTAATAAAAAGACCATGGAGAGCGTTTTTAGTCTTCTTATCTGTCTACGATTTCATCCTGCACAAGCTGGGAAAGAGAACGAATACTGACGTTAAGCAGAAATTATTACAGCGTATATTTGGTGGTTTAGTACGGCATGATCTTGCCGCTATGTCACGCGCTTATGCACATTTTTTATTAAAATACGGTGTTAAAAAACAAGCGTTAGCTGAGTTACAACAACATGTGGAAAAGGGTACGCGTATTGTACTGGTTTCTGCTAGTTTTGATTTTTATGTCAATGAAATTGCTAAATTATTACCGGTTGACAAAGTGATTTGTACCAAAGCAGAATTTAAGAATGATCAGTTAACTGGCTTTCTCGATGGAGAAAACTGTCATGGTGGGCAGAAAATTGTAAGGATTAATGAGTTCATTAATCTTGATGATTATAATGCGGTTTTTTCTTATTCTGATCATCATTCAGATGTTCCTTTGCTTGAGTTTGCGACGATAGGGTATGCTGTTTGTCCCACTGCTAAATTGAGAGCGCATATGGAAAAAATAGATGGTAATATTTTAATGTGGGATTAGAGGTTGTGGAAAAATGATACTCATGGACTATTTCGTAAGAAAAACTCTTGGTGACTGGTGGGCTATCAAAGCAGGAGTGAATAAAACAGGATGGCTTCGTTATTATTATGAAATGCATTATTATCGAATTCTGAGAAACAATGCGTGTAGTATTATGCCAAAGAGTCAATTTAAATCTAAACCTGCTCTTCCTCATGGTTTATCGGGGATTTTTATTTCAAGTGGGGCGAAAATTGGTCGTAATTCGGTTATTTTTCAGCAGGTTACCATTGGTGCGGTGACAACGCTTGATTCTAAGTACCACGGCTCTCCTATTCTTGGTGATAATTGTTTTATTGGCTCAGGTGCTAAAATTATAGGTAATATTCGTATCGGTAACAATGTAAGGGTGGGAGCAAATGCCGTTATTTATAATGATGTTCCTGATAACTCAATTGTTACCAGTGGCTCCCAGAAAGTAGTGACTAAAGATATTTTGTTAGATAATACGTACTACTTTCCTCGGAATGGTGTTTGGTATTATGCAAAAGATGGTGAATTTATCAAATGTCCTAATAATGGTAAAAAACCGGCGCCTAATTCACTTTAAAAGGTAGTGATTTGAGTTGGAAGTTAGGCTTAAGATTAAGTATTTACGTGCAGTATAAATGATTTAGAAATCAATCTGTTTGCCACACCATACGTAATAAAATTATTGTAACCGTTCACGTACCCCTCTTAATTTTTCATTGAAATAATTTCAAATATCATGAAGAATTCCCTATGAAGGTGCATATCGTCCCAAATACCCTTATCTCCCCAACGAATAAAGCGTTTGTACACACTGTTCCATTTGCCACGATCTTCGGGTATTAAACGCCATTGTGCTCCACTTCGAAGAATCCATAAGACGGCTTCTACAAATAGTCGGTATGAGGCTTTTGTACTTGTATTAATATTCTTTTTTATCAAAAAGTTATAAATTTTATCCCATTGAGGGTCTGATAGAATTGTATTACACATAACTCTATATATTGGGGTGAAAATTTAAATTTCAGTTCAATTAATAGTCAAATATCAACAGAGCCTAAATTAAGAGGGCGGTGAACGGTTACAAATTATTTAATAAATGGTGTGGGGGAAATCAAGCTATTAAGGATGATAAAAGAGCATATCTCTTGCACTCATTATCCCGTGAATTACAACTTGACCTTAAGGATTTGTTAGGACATTCTATGCCGCAGTTTATAAGGTGCGGTTAATGGAGGTTTCATGTCTATTTGACCAGTGTATCTTACCATTTTAAAAGAGTTCAACTATTTGGAGCATAGTATTTATGGAAAACCCAGAAGTAGATAAGGGACGACGACGTTTCCTGATTGCTGCCACTTCTGTAGTAGGCGCTGTTGGAGCTGGAGCAGCTGCTACACCTTATTTAATATCATGGAATCCAAGCGCCCGAGCAAAAGCGGCAGGTGCACCTGTGGAAGTGAATTTAAGTAAGTTAGACGAAGGTCAGATGGCAACCATTATTTGGCGTAAGAAGCCTGTATGGATTGTTAACCGTTCACAGAAAATGTTGGATGATCTTGTCGGTAATGACAACCTATTACGTGACCCGAAATCAGCAGAAGAACAACAACCTGTTTATGCACAAAATGCTGCACGAACCCGAGAAGGCAAAGAAAAATACATTGTGCTGATTGCGATTTGTACCCATTTAGGCTGTTCACCTACTTATCGTCCTGAATTAGCGCCTGCTGATTTAGGGGCTAATTGGAAAGGTGGTTGGTACTGTCCTTGTCATGGTTCGCGTTTTGATCTTGCGGGGCGCGTTTTTCAGAATGTCCCTGCGCCAACGAATCTTGTTGTACCCGTACATTCATATAAGGATGATATGACTATAGTGATTGGCGTTGATGAAAATGGGGAAGCTGTATAATGCAAGGATTTATGAATTGGATTGATGAGCGTTTCCCATTGACGAAAGTTTGGAATGAGCATCTTGCCGAATATTACACACCAAAAAACTTTAACTTCTGGTACTACTTTGGCTCTTTAGCCATGTTGGTATTAGTGATACAAATTATTAGTGGTATTTTCTTAACCATGCACTATAAGCCAGATGCAGCAATGGCTTTTGCCTCTGTTGAATACATCATGCGTGATGTACCTGGTGGTTGGTTTATCCGCTATATGCACTCTACAGGTGCTTCGGCTTTCTTTATTGTCATCTACCTACACATGTTCCGTGGTTTAATTTATGGTTCGTATAAAGGCAAGCGAGAGTTAGTTTGGTTAATTGGTATGACCATTTATCTTGCACTCATGGCTGAAGCCTTTATGGGGTACATGCTACCTTGGGGCCAAATGTCTTTCTGGGGTGCACAGGTTATTATCAATTTGTTTAATACGGTGCCTGTTATTGGTGCAGAGCTATCAACATGGATACGCGGTGATTATGTGATTGCGGATGCAACACTGAATCGTTTGTTTGCCCTGCATGTTGCGGCGGTACCTTTGGTATTAGTTGCGCTTGTTTTTGTGCATATTGTTGCCTTACACGTTGTGGGTTCTAATAACCCTGATGGCATTGAAATTAAAAAGCTTAAAGGTATTCCATTAGATGGTATTCCTTTCCACTCTTACTATAGTGTGAAAGATATTGTCGGTGTTGGGGTATTCTTATTGGTTTTCTTTGCCATTGTGTTCTTTGCGCCAGAGATGGGCGGCTATTTCCTTGAGCATGCAAACTTTGAACCTGCTAACTCACTGAAAACACCTGAGCATATTGCCCCTGTATGGTACTTCACACCTTTCTATACAATATTACGTGCAGTGACAGTATCACCTTTTGCTGGAACAGCGGCGATGTTCCTTGCCATTATCTTCTTGTTCTTATTGCCATGGATCGATAAAAACCCTATTAAATCATGGCGATATAGAAATACAGCACATACCCTTAATTTATTATTGTTCGCTGCTGTGTTTATAGTTTTGGGTTATTTAGGTGTGAAACCTGTAACGCCTGAATTGAAAGAACTGGGTACAAGAATGACAGAAATATACTTCATCTTCTTTATTGTACTGTGGGTTCACAATATCCCTAGTAAAGCAAAATACTTGATGTGGTTTATCATTCTTGCAGGTGTTATCGGCCTGATGGATTTCATTCGTTATAATCCTGATGCCACTGATGACGCACAGCAGATTGCTTGGCAATGGGTTTTCCCTATTGGTTATCTAGCACTTACGTTGTTATTACCCATGGTGAAGCGCTTTAATGATGAAAAGCCAGTTCCAGAGAGGGTAACATCATGAAAAATACATTCGTTAATAAGCTGTCAACTAAGTTGTTAGCTATCGTTGCTGTTGTAGCATTGTTACCTGTCCTTTCTTATGCGTCAGGTAATGTAAAACTTGAGTCGGCCAATATTGATTTGACTGACCATAAAAGTTTGCAGAATGGTGCTAAGTATTACATGAATTATTGCTTTGGTTGTCATGCACTGGCATTCAGTCGTTATAATCGAATGGCAAATGATATTGGTTTCCCTGTTGATCCTGATATTGTTGGCGATGAAATGGCAGCCGCTAATATGAAGCTGTTGAGTGAGAACCTAATCTTCACCACGAATGATGAGGGAAAACCAACGAATCCTGGTGCGTTGATGAAAAGTGCTATCCCTGCAAAAGATGCAGGAAAATGGTTTGGTGCTCCACCACCTGATTTATCATTAGTCGGTCGTTCAAGAGGCAGTGATTGGATCTATACGTATCTAAAGAACTTCTACTTAGATCCAAAGCGTCCAACAGGTGTTAACAATACAATTTTCCCTAATGTGGGTATGCCACATGTGTTATGGGAGTTACAAGGTTGGCAAACGCTTGAATCACATAAAGACGAGAGTGGACATGAGCATAACTCATTACATCTAGCAAAGCAGGGTTCGTTATCACCTGCTGAGTATGAAGGTGTTGTGCGTGATATTACTAACTTCTTGACCTATGTTAGTGAGCCTGCACAGCTACATCGTAGCGGTTATGGTATTTTTGCTATGTTGCTGTTACTGGTCTTTATTGGGCTTGCTTATTTACTGAAGAAGGAATTTTGGAAAGATATACATTGATTTCTGAATGCCTTCATCAATATCGATGCAGTAAGTGTAAAAAAAACGAATTATTTTAAGTATTTAAAATATTCGAGATAAAAATAAAAGTCACTCTGTGTAGTAACAAGGTGGCTTTTTTGTTTATAATCCTGTATAAACGGCTTCTTCGTATTGTTGGCTGTATTATTTTTTATTAATAGCAAGCCATTGAGTTTGGGATTTAGTGAGTCTAATTAATAAGAATTAACTACATTGGTAGAAAATCAATCAAAAATGCTTATCATCATCTATTAACTGAGTCGAGTAATGAATATGACTTTGATTATCTTATCTTCGTATTTTGCACGGTAAAAGGCACAGTTCATCACAAAATCATCCTGTATAAAATTTCAAAGCTAAAGGGAGTATTAATAGTGGCTATAGCAAATCGTCGCTCTGTAATGACGTTGTTTTCAGTACCTGATGATCCAGATAATCATCGCGTCAGAATAGTCTTGGCAGAAAAAGATATTGTCGTTGATATCATCGAAACAGAACCTGAAAACCTACCTGACGATTTAGATGCCTTGAACCCTTATGGTACACTTCCTTGCCTACTGGATAGAAAGCTGGTGTTGTATGATTCGCGCATTACGATGGAGTATCTAGATGAACGTTTTCCACATCCACCCTTGCTGCCTATTGACCCTGTTTCACGTGCACACTCGCGTTTGGCACTGTTCAGAATTGAGAAGGATTGGTTTTCATTAATTGCTGATCTTGAAAGTGGTGATGCAAAACGTGCTGATATTGCACGTAAAGTGTTGCGAAAAGGTGTGTTGTCTGCAGCTGAAGTGTTTTCGGTGAAACCCTTCTTTTTAAGCAGTGAGTTTACTTTGGTTGATTGCACGATTGCACCTATTTTATGGCGTTTACCCAAATATGGTATTGACTTACCTGGTAATGAAGCAAAGCCTGTGCTGGAATATATGGATCGAGTTTTCTCACGGGATACCTTCCAAATGAGTTTAACCAATGCAGAGAAATCAATAAGACCATGACTCCAAGCCGTCCTTATTTATTCCGCGCCATTAACGAGTGGTTGTTGGATAATGACATGACACCCTATATGCTGGTGAATGCGTTGGATGAAAATACCAGTGTTCCGCAGCAATATGTACAAGACGGGGAGATTGTTTTAAATATCAGTCCTACATCAGTTGAAAACTTGATGATTGATAATACAGCTGTTTCGTTTAGCGCTCGTTTTCGCGGGCAGCCCTTTGCTGTTTACGTGCCAATGCGGGCGATACAGTCAATTTATGCGAAAGAAAATGGTCAGGGTACTGTATTTGCTGATGAAGATGGTTTTCCTGTGCCTGATGATGATCCAGAGCCGCCTAAGCCGCCTAAGAAAAAACCTCAATTGCGAGTTGTAAAATAAATAGGTATCGTTTTAGGTTCTTTCTTATGTCACCTCTTGCTCCATCTCAAACGATATCAATGA
>CAYNGN010000171.1:0-6238 GCA_964396615.1 uncultured Thiothrix sp.
CAGGCTTACAATCACCTATTCTTAAATTCCTACCCGATTCAGTTGCATTAGATATTATGCAGCGCGTTGGCGCAGAAGACGGTGATCTCGTCTTCTTTGGCGCGGACAAAACATCTATCGTCAACGATGCACTGGGGGCATTGATTGTTAAGTTGGGCAACGACCGTGGTTTAATGCAAGGCGATTGGGCCCCCTTATGGGTAATAGATTTCCCCATGTTTGAATGGGATGAAAAAAATAACCGCTGGCAAGCACTACACCACCCATTCACTGCACCTGATACCGATGATATTGCAGCCATTAAAGCAAATCCTGGACAGGCACTGTCTAGAGCATACGACATTGTACTCAATGGTACAGAATTAGGCGGTGGCTCAATTCGTATTCACAAACCTGATATGCAACAAGCTGCGTTTGAGGTATTGGGTATTAACGAGCAAGAAGCGGAAGAAAAATTTGGTTTCTTATTAACCGCACTCAACTATGGCTGCCCTCCTCTGGGTGGGCTTGCCATCGGACTAGATCGCTTAGTGATGCTAATGACAGGGGGTACCTCTATTCGTGATGTGATTGCTTTCCCTAAAACACAAAGCGCCCAATGTCCATTAACCAATGCACCAGCCTCTGTTGATGCTAAGCAGTTACGTGAACTGCATATTAAAGTACGCAAGCCTGAAATGACAGAATAAGGTTCATTCTCACATTTCATCTTAAATTTCCGCGCCCTTCCTTCGCCTCCGCTCAGGGTGCTAGATCCTTGAGTGGATAGGGATAAAGGCTAGTTTCTCTCCCTATCTGCGAATCACTCCGTTTTTTCTTCTTTAAGAGTATGTGCAAAGTCACTCCATCTTTCGAGACGCTGAGCTTTTTCTTGTGCTGCCGCTATTGTCTCAGGTGTTGGCGGTTGTTTTACAACGGCTTCAGGTGGCACGATGAGTCCGCCCTCAATGGCACTTTTAGCAAGGGTAATAAAGTAGCCTGCGGGGTTATTGCCAAGTAACTATGGAAAATTCATGAAAATAGAAATGGGAGAATCATTGATTTATAGTTGGTTAAAACATATAAAAAAATGCCAATTATCACAAATGAATTTTAAAATATCCCAAGAATGGGAATCCGAAGACCACCTGCTTGATAAATATCAAAATATTATGGATAAGTCTGATGATATTTTTAACAATCCATTTAAAAGAGTCAAAAATATAAAATCACTATTAAAACAAGCAGAAATAGATAATATAGGGGTAAATTTCAAAGAAAACAAGATGTATGCCGTTGATGTTGCTTTTCATGAGGGAGGTCTAAATTATAATAAGAAGAACTATTCAACAGAAGACAATATAACTAAAAAAATATTGAGAACAATATTTATAACAAAAATATATTTTAATAATATTAATGATCAAACTATAATATTCGCATCACCAAAAATTGGAAATACAACTTATTTAAAACTTGAGGATAGATTTAAAAAAATAGAAAATTTTCTTTTAGAAAATAAAATTAATGTATCTGTTAAACTAATTTCAAACAATGACTTTCTTGAAAATATAATTAATCCTTTATTAGAGAGATCAGATTTTATCTCTGATACATCAGAGCTTTTTCTAAGAAGCATTCAGCTTAATAATTTATTTTCTAATGAGAAAATAAATAAAAAAACAACTGTAAATAGCAATGAAAAAGAAAGAATAGGTAAATTTGCTAATCGTGTATTCAAAGATACTATAAATAATAATATTCTATCGAATGATATCATTACTAACCTTCAAGATAAAATCTATTCAAAAGAAAATTTTAATATGAATTTTCCTATCCTAAGAAAATTCAAAGATGAAACTATTGATACTAAAAAATATTATAGTCATCCTATAAAAGATGGAATATATTTGACTAACGACTGGTATGAAAGACACAGAGAGTATTTATATAAGTGGCTATTATTAAATGAAATTATGACAAAAATAGAATAATAAGTGCAAATAATTTAAGCAAGAAAATCAACTCGTACTGTTCAAAATAACGGCTATGGTAAAGCGCATATTCGCACTATCATCATGAAATTCAATGGAATATTTATATGCCACGCTGATTATATTAGCTTAGTCCTTATCATCCGATTTTTTATAAGGAAGTCTCACATGCCCATAACGCACAATGAGTACTGCAAGTGTCAATACAACAATGGTAATCGCCACCTCAAGTAGTTGCCACTGTTCAAATGACTTAGAATCAAGAATGATATAACGTGCCAGCGCTACAATGGCAATGTAAATAGGAAAACGAATAGGGAGATGATGCTCTTCATAATAAATCGCTATCATGGCGATAATTTCAAGATAAATAAACAGTAACAGCAAATCCTTTAAATCAACCCGTCTATTTTCTATTAACACCATCACTTCTGAAAAAACAGCAAAAAGTGTCGCAATAAAAATGATCAGCAAACCAATTTGCTCGATAATATGAAGTACTTTTTTAACTATTTTATTTCTATCCATCAAAACATCCCCCTATAAATATCAGATTATATTAAACAATAATCAGAGTCATGATTACCCTTTCAAAAAGCATACAGGGTAGATTGTTTTACGGCTATCTATTTTTTAGGCACAAAAAAAGACCTTCACTAAGAAAGGTCTTTTCATCACTAATCTTATGGCAAACCCTGCCAAAGCTAACCTTATTTCATCGTAAATTCAGGTAGCTTTTTCTCTGCTAATTTTTTCTGCAAGGTGACATAATCAGGCATACCCTTTTTATACGGAGGATAGTCTTCACCTTCAATCAATGGTAACAAGTACTCACGACAAGCATCCGTAATACCAAACCCATCTTCACTGATGTATTCCATTGGCATCATTTTTTCAACATTGGCAATGTCAGCAAGATCACCTGAACCAATTTCCCATGTATAGGGATTATTAGAGGTACGAATAACCGCAGGCATCACTGAGTTTTTGCCCTCCATTGCCATATTAACCGCTGCTTCACCCAATGCATACGCCTGTTCAACATCAGACTTAGACGCAAGATGACGTGCTGCACGTTGCAAATAATCAGCAACTGCCCAATGGAATTTATAACCCAGCGCATCTTTAATAATATTTGCCACAACAGGCGCTGCACCCCCTAATTGCGCATGACCAAAGTCATCACGTGTGCCTTGTTCAGCAAGGAAACGACCATCAGGCCATGCCGTACCTTCCGAAACAACGATTGTGCAATAGCCGTGTTTCTTTACATTTTCATCGACCGTTGCAAGGAATTTGTCTTGGTCAAATTTCACCTCAGGGAATAGTATGACCACAGGAATATCATTATCTTCATCTGCGGCTAATGCACCTGCTGCTGCAATCCAACCAGCATGACGACCCATCACTTCTAACACAAAGATTTTAGTCGATGTTTCTGCCATTGATGCCACATCAAAACTAGCTTCACGGGTAGAAACTGCAATGTATTTTGCAACAGAACCAAAACCAGGGCAGTTATCCGTAATGGGTAGATCATTATCAACGGTTTTAGGCACATGAATCGCCTGAATGGGGTAACCCATTTTTTCTGAAAGCTGTGATACTTTTAGGCACGTATCAGCAGAATCGCCACCACCATTATAGAAGAAATAGCCAATATCATGTGCCTTGAAGACCGCAATCAAACGTTCATATTCTTCTTTGTTTTCTTCCAGACTTTTCATCTTATAACGACAAGAACCAAAAGCGCCTGAAGGGGTGTGACGCAATGCGGCAATATCTGCATCCGATTCTTGGCTAGTATCAATGAGATTTTCCATTAATGCACCGATAATGCCATTTTGACCTGCATAGACAGTCCCTATTTTGTCAGGGTACTTGCGTGCTGTTTCAATAACACCACATGCAGATGTATTAATAACGGCGGTTACACCACCTGATTGTGCGTAAAACGCATTTTTAACGGTCATAAAAAACCTCCTAAGTTAATTATAAAGATAATACAGTTAATCTATTGTTATTATTAAGTTTCTAACCTACCTTTAACCATTCATTGGTGAAGGTATTGTTATTATTCACCCTTTACCGAAACATGACCTGCAACACCACGCATATCAGTTGTCTCTGGGTTTTCTTCTAAATTTTCTTCGTATTTTTCTTGTAGCTTTAATAGGTTAACAATACAGTCACCTAAATCTTTATATTGATTAGACTCTTCACCATAGTGATGGCGCACCGAGTAAAAAAACTGGCTGTGATACAGGCGCTCACCTGTACGTGGATTATCTTCGACTTTTGCCAGCAAAAACCGAGATTTTCCTTCTTCCCAATACATAGCGGGACAAAGGGTTAAATGCTTATCACCTGGTGATAAACGTAACTCCACATCGACTTGCTGCGCTTCAAGTGTACCTTTTCCATAACGCTCATCAAGTGTCGATGTTATTAACCATGTTTCGTGTTCGGTAAAATCAGGAATACCGCTATCCATTGACGTTTTTTGCATGATTAATGTAAGGTGCCTCCTTGCCCTGCTAATCCCATTTCATCTGCGCCTGATGGGACGCCCTCAACCAGCTCTTCACCTCTTGCTTTACGCACGGCGAGAATTTTGACATGAAAGGTCATTGCTTTGCCAGCAAAGGGATGGTTACCATCAATTGTAATCGTGTTCCCTTCTATTTTTGACACGATGAAGCTTTTGACTTCATTCTTATCATTCTGAAACTGCACTTCCGCACCAACATAGCGATACTCAGCAGGAACATTATAAAGAGAGTCGGTAAAAATAAGGGCTGGATCAGAATCACCCCATGCACATTCAGCAGACTTCAGTTGAGCAGAAACCTCATCGCCAACACTTGCGCCCAACATAGCCAACTCAACTGATTCATAGAGGCGATTATGTCGACCAAAAATACAGTTCATTGGAAGATCTATACGCTCAACAACATCACCTGTTTCATCAGTAATTTGGTAGGTGAACTGTACATGTTTGTCTTTTGCAACGATTGCATCAGTCATAGACTAACGTCCTTTATTTTAGCAGGAATAATGGTATTATTTAGCCACTCCATTCCCAAATGATAAACGTGATATATATCCGCTATACACCATGTTATAAATCATGAAATTAATATCGCGTCATAATACGTGAGTCTTATCCACAAATCATGTTTTTATGCGATAATCAGGGCTATTTAAACAATAATTAAGCGTGAAAATCATCAACTGATTCCAACACGCCCCCCATAAAACATAAGGAGAATTATTAATGTCCATGATAGGAAGAGGAATGCCCCGCGCCCGCTCTTATGCAGAATATAAAGCAATCGTTGCTGATGCACTCTATGAAATTAGTGAAGTTCGTGCTTCTGCTGAGTTTGATGGTGACTATATGACCGATACCTTAGGCATATCAGAAGCGCTTGAGCCTGAACTAAAAGCACTGCTTAAG
The DNA here is from genome assembly GCA_964396615.1 of uncultured Thiothrix sp. Lineage (GTDB taxonomy): Bacteria > Pseudomonadota > Gammaproteobacteria > Thiotrichales > Thiotrichaceae > HyVt-477. The sequence goes on from CAYNGN010000171.1 coordinate 5,434, forward strand.
AGTCTTGAAGAGGGTAGTTATGAACATTCCCCAACAAGTTTTGGCTTTATGACGAATATGCATCAAATTCCACAAGAAATCATTCCTTTTAAACCATTACTCAGCCGTATCAATGAAACACATACTAAAGGGCTAGAAGATGCAGAAAACTAATTCAATCATGAAAAATACACGCGCTTTTAAATTATTTATCTTAAGCAGTTTATTTTTCATCCCCTTGGATCTAGTTGCAAAACCAGCTTGTAAAAAAGGCAAAGAAATCGTCTCTTGCAATATTAAAGGGGGAGACAATTTCTCAGTCTGTCGGGTTAATAAAAACAAAGTGCAGTACAAATTCACGGGGAAACGAAAACGCAGCATCACGCTCACCTCAGCACCTTATTATACTCACGAGAAATACCCTTCCTCTTCTTATGAAACCTTACGCATTAATAATAGGCATTACGACTATGTTATAAACTCTGCATTACTCACAAATAAACAGGATAAACGCCACCGCAAAATGCGCATTACATGGATTGATGTGTATAAAAACAAGCAAAAACTAGCAAAGCTTGACTGCACTAACAATGCTGCAATAAAAACCAAAGGGTTAAAGCTAGTAAAGGATAATTTAGCCCGTTATGAAGATACACGTTTGTATACCAAGGAAGAGAAAAAAATCTTAGCAAAAAAACGCGCTAAACAACAACGCCAGCAACAAAAAATAGCGGCTGAGAATAAAGGCTATGCAGTGAACTTACTATCAACAAGTAGCAAAAGAAAGGCACAACGTATGCAAAAGCTATTTAAAAAAGAAGGTTAT
>CAYNGN010000172.1:0-6231 GCA_964396615.1 uncultured Thiothrix sp.
AAACGATGCCATAATACATAGTGTTGCGAATTTCGCGCTCGCTTTATACCATACATCCCCATTGAAACCAAACCAAAATACATACTTATGGCAATCAATATTAAAACAGCCGCAGAAATCAAAAAAATGCGTATTGTAGGCAAACTAGCTGCGGATGTGCTCACGATGATCGAACCTTATGTTCTAGCTGGCGTTAGCACCAATGAACTTGATCAACGCTGCCATAACTACATCGTTGACCAGCAACAGGCCATCCCTGCACCACTCAATTACAAAGGCTTTCCAAAATCTATTTGCACTTCTGTCAACCAGCAAGTATGTCATGGCATACCCAATCAGAAAAAATTAAAAAAAGGCGACATTGTTAATATTGACATTACCGTTATCAAGGATGAGTATCATGGCGACACCAGCAAAATGTTTTACGTTGGCAAACCTAGTCCACAAGCCAAACGCCTAAGTGAAATCGCCCAAAAAGCCATGTATATTGGCATTTCACAAATAAAACCCAAAGCTCATACAGGTGATATTGGTCAGGCTATTCAAAAATATGCTGAAGCCAATTATTGTTCGATTGTCCGCGAATACTGCGGACATGGCATTGGCAAAAAATTCCACGACACCCCACAAATTCTACACTATGGTAAACAAGGGACAGGATCTGAACTTGAAGTGGGCATGACATTTACCGTTGAACCAATGATTAATTTAGGTAAACGTAATATAAAGCACCTTTCTGATGGCTGGACTGTTGTCACTAAAGACCGCTCCCTATCTGCACAATGGGAACACACTATCCTCGTGACTAAAAAAGGCTTTGAAATACTCACCCTGCGTGAAGAAGAGACAGAATGGGAAAAAAACCTAATAAGGCTATAGAAATAAAAATCAAACAGGGGCGGCAGCAAAGATAATGAAAACAGCATTTAAAGCAATTATTAAGCATATCAATGAAACGGAAAACTTATCACTTAGCGATATACATACGCTGCAACAACAAGAAAAAGCACTCTTACAACAACATTTTGCTAAGAATACTAATATTCAAAGCCTACTCAAACAACATAGCCTGTATATTGATGCCCTGCTTTGCAAGTTATGGCGACAACTACCGCTTAACAAAAACTGCTCCATAGCCATTATTGCTGTTGGTGGCTATGGTCGGCAGGAAATGCATCCACACTCTGATATTGATCTACTGATCTTACTAGGACACCCCTTAGAGCCACATCACGAGGTAGCCATATCCGATTTTATTACCCAACTCTGGGACCTCAAGTTTGAAATTGGACAAAGTGTTCGCACACTAGAAGAATGTTTGATCGAAGCAGAAAATAACCTCAGCGTTATCACTAACCTCATTGAATCACGCTTCCTATGTGGCCAGAAAAAGCTCTTTAACGTACTCAAACAAAATATCACACCTGATAAATTTTGGGATAGCCCTAGCTTCTTCCAAGCAAAACTAGAAGAACAACAACAACGTTATAAACGCTATGGCGATACCTCTTATCGTGTCGAACCCAACCTCAAAGAAGGCTCTGGTGGTTTACGTGACATTCATATGATTACATGGGTAACAAAACGTGAATATGACACCCTATCACTACGTGAGCTTTATGATGAAGAACTTATCACTCAACGCGAATATAATGGTCTGATTAAGGCACGTAATTTTCTCTGGAAAGTACGTTTTGGCTTACACTTATTAGCCAATCGCAAAGAAGATCGCCTACTACTTGATTACCAACGCAACTTAGCGCATCAATTTGGTTACCCATCTAGTGAGAAAAATAACAGCGCCGTGGAAAAATTTATGCATGATTACTTCCACACTATCACTCGGCTTGGCAGACTCAATGAATTATTAATTGGCATCTACCGTGAGCATATTTTGCCTTTAGCGGCAGGACAGGTACAACCTGTTAATAACTGGTGTGAACAACAAGGACGTTATCTAGCGGTTAAGCGCAAAACCATTTTTACTGAGCAACCACACACTTTACTTGAAGTTTTCCACCTATTGCAAACACACCCTGACATAAAAGGACTAGCGCCACAAACCATCCGCTTGATACACACCCACCTACCAATGATTGATGATGACTATCGTCATCATCCACAACATAAAGATCTGTTTATTAAAATCATGTCCGAATCACAGGGCATTTCCTATGTATTAAGACTAATGAGTCGTTATGGTATTCTTGGTCGATGGATTCCCGCTTTCGGAAAAATTACGGGATTAATGCAATTTGATCTGTTTCATGCTTATACCGTTGATGATCACACCTTACGCCTTATTAGCAATTTGCGTAAATACAGCAATAAAGCAAATGATACAGGTAGTATGGAGTTCAGCCGTTGCCATGCAATCTTTAACACATTACCTGACCCAAAACTCTTATATTTAGCAGGCCTCTTTCATGACATTGCCAAAGGTCAAGGCGGCAATCATTCAGAACTAGGAGCAGAATATGCTTACAACTTCTGTCGCTCCCATTGCCTTGATACTTACGCCTCTTCGATTGTTCGCTGGGTGATTGAAAATCATCTACTGATGAGTATGACTGCACAACGAAAAGATGTTTCCGACCCTGATGTTATTAAAACATTTGCTGCGAAAATCATTGACCCTGCGCGCCTAGATTACCTCTACTTACTCACCATCGCCGATATTAAAGCCACAAATCCTGAACTATGGAATGGCTGGAAACACTCTTTACTATCAGCTCTTTATCAAGCAACCCATAATCTATTGACGCATGGAATGCCACCTGCAACCTATGTAACACTCATTGAACAAAAGCGTGAATCCGTGCTTGAGCAGCTACCCACACATAACATGAGTAAAAAAGGAGGTCAGCAATACTGTGACAGCATGGGCAACGATTACTTACAGAATCACTGTGTGAAGAGTATTTTATGGCAAATGACACATATCAAAAATGACAATGTTTACCCAATCATTCAGCTACGCTCAAATCCGAGTGCTAATACTACTTTTTTATTTATTTATACGCCCGAAAAAAACCACCTTTTTGCCAAAACAACCAGTGTGTTACAACGTTTAAGCTACCCCGTTGTTGCTGCTTACATTATGACAACTCCAAACAACTTTGGCTTAGAAACGTTAAACTTACTCAATACTGGTGATAATTATCTTAATAACGCTAATGACCACACTCACCTCATCAATACATTGCGCAACGCCTTAACGAATACTAAAAGTAAACCTGACTCCATTAATGATTACCGTATGCCTCGGCAGCTAAAAAGCTTTAACCAAAAAACACGCATTACTATCGAACAAGATCAAGAAAAACAACAAACACATCTCATGTTACAAACGCTTGATGTGCCTGGTGTATTGTCAACACTGGCGAAAATTTTTGCTGATTTTAACTTACAACTCGTTAGCGCTCGCATTTCTACGCTTGGTGAAGAAGCAGAGGACTCATTTTTCCTCACAACCCACGACGGCAAAGCCGTCACTGATGAAAAAACTCTAAGTCGTTTACAAACAGCTATCTATAAAAAACTTAACCCATAGGTCGACATTATTTCACATTATTTTTAAACGCACTCTTAATTGACGATGAACCTCAGCAGACACACTATCTATTGGGACGAGTAAGGTATAACGACGATAAGCGACAACAAGGCTATCAATAGGGCTAAAATTAAGCACAACCCACCATCGCCCCACATAACTTGAGCTGCTTAACGTCACTGCCACATCATTCTCTTGCGCATTATTATGTTTATTAGGTGCAACACTAATTGACCACCCTCTATCCTGATGGTGGCAAGCTGCTAATACTGACAGATTTAGCACTTTGGCAACATGCAGACGATAATAATAAAACCCAGAAAAACCAACCAACAACAAGACCACAAACTGCACAACCCAATGATTCTGTAACAAAATCAACACAGTCAATACACTGATTAAATGCGCACACAATAACACCACGAGTAACTGCGTTGATTGCTTGGGCTCTATCACCAAACAATCTGTATAACTCATCACACCTAGGCTCACTTAGCCACTTTGACTTTGGGTAATGATAATACGCTATGTTGCTGTAGGTAATCGCGCTCTAAGATCTGCTGTTGCTTGGCACTCAATATAGCTGTTTTGCTATTCGCTTTCGCCATTAGCTTAATCCACTTAGGAAAATAGCGACTTAAAGCATTCTTAACCACAATATCCGTACCAATAAATTGCAAGACATGGTAACTCCAGTAATTATCCATCCCCTCAGTTAATAGTGACTGGTGTAAATACTCACATTTACTATCCGTTGAATAATCATAAAAATCTTTTTCACCAATATTAAATCCAGCCAGCTTTTTACTCACATAGCCCTCTTTAGTAGACAGTAAAAACATGGCTTGCTGATTACCATTCATCAAGCCCATATCTCCTGAATGGGTCAAAATAATGAAATCTTTACGCATATCCTTATTCAAATAAGCCCAATAAACCTTGTCAATAAACTCAGGATGATCAGCGATAACAACGGCTGGCATCAATGCTTTTTTCTGAGCATTGCGCAGTGAAGCATAGAGTCCAAACGTGTCCTCTGCATAATCCATATCAAGACGCAAAGTCATTATTTTCCCAAGATCATTGAGACTATATTCGCTTTTAAACTGCCCTTTATTACGTGCACTTTCTTTATCAGCGACAAGAGCATGAATCTGACAGTTTATAGGAAATTTTCCTGCTAAATAAGGCGGAAAATCATTTTCATAAGCACTCGAAAAAAAGGGAAAAACTAATGTTATTATCCCTAAAAACAAAATTTTATAGCCTAAAAACATAGTTATAACTCCTTAGCCCTAAAACAACTCAAAATAACGAATCATAAATAACTTGATGACACAACCACATACCACAAAATCAACAAATCAACAAATCAACATCTACTCCTCGAATAACATGGCATCATGGGTACTTTATCAAGCCTTTATATCTCACCCGCTATTAGCAACTTCATTCCAATGCTGCTGAAACAGCTCATCAAGTTGTAAGTCACTATAAAACACTTCCAAACAACGCTGGTTAATGGGGCTACGCTTAAGATTCAACGCCAAATTAGGCACATACTCACAAAGACAGGTGAGCTGATAATAAATGCCAATCATCTCTTTATGAGCCTGAATAGCCACTTGCCAACGCATTGCCATTTTCATTTTCATCTTACCAATTTCATCAATAGAAGTAAGTAATTGCTCAATCGTGTCAAACTTTCGTAATAACTTAGCTGCTGTCGCCATACCAATTTCGGGTACACCACGAATATTATCGGCTTTATCACCCGCTAATGCTAATTGAGCCGCAATTTTCTCAGGTTGCACACCGAACTTCTTAGTCACCGCTTGAACATCAAACTGCTGATCACGTACATACTCCCACCATGTCACCTTCTCGCCGACCAGTTGCGCTAAATCTTTATCAGCAGAAAGAATAATAACCTGCTGATTTAATTTCACTTGCTGTCGTGTCCATGTAGCAATCAAATCATCTGCTTCATAGCAAGAACTGGAAGCCTCAACAATCCCTAATAAACGAACAAAGCGACGACAGAGTTGAAATTGATAACGTAAATTGGGATCAATGGGACGACGGTTTTTTTTATAAGCAGGGTAAATTTCACGCCGCACAGACTGTGTCTGGCTTTCATCAAAAGCAAATGCAATATGCATTCCTTTAATCTGATAATTCACCAAAAACTGATAGACGAAATCCACAAATCCTAACACTGCATGTATCGGCTGTCCGTTTTTATCAATCTGCCCTTTTGGCCATGTATACCATGCCCTGAAAATATAAATACTCGCATCAATAAGATAAGTTACAGGTTGCTCTGTGTTATCAGACAAACAAACGTTAGTATTATTGACCATTAAGATAAAACCATTTTCCTTTTTCCAAGACGAATAGCAACCATGCCATCATCTCCTGACTCACTATCATTTCTCAAAAACAGCAATTGACTCAACATGTGCTGTATGTGGAAACATATCCATCACACCAACACCTTTTAAGCGATAGCCATGTGTATGCACAAGTTCAGCAGCATCTCGCGCTAAGGTAGCAGGATGACAAGAGACATACACAATACGTTGCGGTTTCAGCTTGCCTAAATGAGCAAGTACTTCTTTTGCCCCTGAGCGTGGTGGATCAAGTAACATTTTATCGTAGGACTGCTTCAACCATTT
>CAYNGN010000173.1:0-6202 GCA_964396615.1 uncultured Thiothrix sp.
GCAAAGCTAACACCTTTCAAAACGATTGATGAGCCTGATGTTATTGCTGTTGTATGAGCGTTTGTTGTTTTATCCGTATTGCTTTTCTCTTCTTCTTTCTTCTTTTCTTTTACAGGCTCTTCTGCTTTGTCATTTGTTGTGGTATTGCTGTTCTTTTTATTATCTGGTTTTGTTTGCTCTATTGCTGATTGTAAGTTATTTACTTTGGTTTCAACGGTTTCAACATTGTCATTGCTTGTGTTGTTTTGATGCTCAGTGCTTTTTGTTGTCTCATCTACTGCTAATGTTGTATCTGTTGCTTTAGGGTCATTATTTTTTACTATTTCATCATTGTTAGTATTTGGTGTGTTTTCTTTTGCGGGTTGGTTTTTTTCGATAATGTTAGTAGTCGCTTTACTGCCATTAGGAATAGTTTGGCTGCAGCGAAAGCCGAAAAAAATGAGTAATAAAACGATAATAATAAAAATAACAATGCGTAATAATCGGGACATTTTGGGTTCCTTAAGGCAGGATTTATTATTGAATAATGATCAAAAAAATTTATCCATAAATAGTTATGAGTTAGCAACGTACTGAAAAAAATGTGTTTTTATTATAGTCCTTTGGTTTTATTTTTTTGCAGGAAAAACAGACATAATTATCTATATATTCAATTTATGTGATCAGGATTATGAGTCTTATAGATGTTCAGATAATTACGTTCACATTTTTTGTTCCAGCCAGTGATGTGGATTATTTTTAAATCAGCAGGAACTCGCTACGCTCAAACATGCTTCTGATTAAAAAATAACGCACATGACGGGCTTCTCGTTTTTGCACGCAATGATCTGACTCTCTAAGTATGTTGGCTGATCACATTTAAGGCGCTAAGTCAGCAAAAAGTTGTTTTATCCAGATAACACGCTCTTCAATATCTTCTTTTTCTTCGTACTCAAAATTAAGCGTGTCTTGACCCTTTAATTTAAGCGCCCACGGTCGCTTTTGAATTTGCCCTATTAATTTACCAACATCAATCATCGGCTGTTCGTGGAATAAAATACGTCCACCTTCTGCCAGTAAATCAAGTTTTTTGATCCCTAATGCAGCCGCTTCAAGCTTTAGTTCTGTAACGGTAAAAAGATTGGTAGTAGGCTGAGGAATAAGACCGAAACGATCAATGATTTCTACCCGTAACTCACGTAGTGCCGCTTGCGTCTCTGCCGAGGCGATGCGTTTGTATAAAATCAGGCGGTTATGCACATCGGGTAAGTAGTCATCAGGAATCAATGCAGGAGCGCCAATTTCCACCGTGGTAATGTCTTTTTCAGGTTTATCAAGTTGTGGTAATTGACCTGATTTGAGTGCTTTTACCGCTCGCTCAAGTAAGTCATTGTAGAGTGAAAAGCCAATTTCTTGTATTTGGCCACTTTGATCTTCACCCAATAATTCACCAGCACCACGTATTTCTAGATCATGTGATGCGAGGGTAAAACCAACACCAAGGTCTTCCAATGACTCAATGGCTTCCAGACGCTTTTTAGCATCAGCAGTAAGGAGTTTGACAGGGGGGGCAATAAGATAAGCGTAAGCGCGATGATGTGAGCGTCCAACACGTCCACGAATTTGATGTAACTGTGCTAAGCCAAGTTTATCGGCTTTGTTGATAATAATGGTATTGGCAGTAGGAACATCAATACCGCTTTCGATAATGGTTGTTGCCACGAGTACATGAAAACGTTGATGGTAAAAATCTTGCATAATGCCTTCAAGTTCACGCTCAGGCATTTGTCCATGGGCAAAACGAATATTCGTATTTGGCAACATGTCTTTTAGGTCTTTGGTCATCTTTTCGATGCTTTTGACCTCATTGTGCAAGAAGTAGATTTGCCCCCCTCGTGATAATTCTCTCGCACAGGCTTCTTGTATGAGTGCTTTGTCCCATTGTGTTACAAAGGTTTTAATGGAGTGACGGGCAACAGGTGGTGTGGCAATAATAGAAAGATCACGTAAACCTGATAATGACATGTTAAGCGTGCGTGGTATTGGGGTTGCAGTGAGTGTTAGCAAATCAACATTGGCGCGCAGTTTTTTCAGTTGTTCTTTATGCCGTACACCAAAGCGGTGTTCTTCATCAATAATCACTAAGCCCAGTTGTTTGAAATGCACATCTTTTTGCAATAATTTATGAGTGCCGATGACAATATCAATATGTCCACTGGCTAGTTTTTTGAGTGCTTCACGCGTTTCTTTTGGGGTACGAAAACGGGATAAAGAATCAATTTTGAATGGCCAGTCAGCAAAGCGGTCACGAAAGTTTTTGACATGTTGTTGTACTAATAAGGTTGTAGGGGCAATAATCGCTACTTGTTTGCCTGCATTGGCAGCAACAAATGTTGCACGCATTGCGACCTCGGTTTTGCCAAAGCCAACATCGCCACAAACAACTCTATCCATTGGTTGTACGGATGCCATATCTTCAGTTACTGCTTCAATAGCACTGAGTTGATCAGGTGTTTCTTCAAAGGGGAATGCGTTAGCAAAATGAGCATATTCGATAGCATCTATAGGGAAGGCATGGCCTCTTTGAGCGGCGCGGCGTGCGTGTATTTCAAGTAAATCTGCTGCTGCATCATGCGCTTTTTGTGCTGCTTTTTTGCGTACATTGTCCCATTGATCAGTACCCAGTTTATGTAATGGCGCGTTTTCAGGGCTTGTGCCAGTATAGCGACTAATTAAGTGTAGTGAGGAAACAGGTACGAAGAGTTTATCGCCTTTGGCATATTCTAAGGTGAGATATTCAGCTTCTAAACTCCCTGTTTTAATCGTACACATGCCTTGGTAACGACCAACGCCATGTTCTTCGTGGACAACAGGAGCGCCTTCATTGAGATCTGTTAGATTACGGATAATGGCATCCGCATCACGTGTTGGTTTTTTACGGCGGCGATTTTGTTGTATTTGCTGACCAATTAATAAGGTTTCAGGAATAATAGTGGTTGTGCTGTTTTTCTTGTTACTTTGATGCTCGTTAGTAGGGCTGAATACTAAGCCTTCACTCAGTGGAGCGATAACAACGTTCATTGCCGCCTCTGATTGTAGGTGCTGTTGCCAATTTTCTACGCTACTTACCCTGTAGTTATTATCACTTAATAGACTGATAAGCTCTTCTCTACGTCCTGCTGAGTCTGCAGTAAATAAAATTCTACTTTGATGCTGTTGTAGATAGTGTTTGAGTAAGAATAACGGTGTTTCAGCACGAGGCTGGATTAATAGAGAAGGTAGAGACGTTGTTTGATAGTTATGGCAGTCTTGTTCTTGTTTAAAGGTGTATGTGGTAATACAAGGATAGTGGGTGAGTTTGCTGTGTAGTTCATTGACACTTAAAAATAATGTTTCTGGGGGAAGTAAGGGGCGTTCAGTGTCATGTCTGCGTTGCTCATAGCGTTCTTGTATGGTTTTGCTAAATGTTTCTGCTGCGGTGGCGAGTGCATCGGATTGGATAATTAAGGCCTGTTTAGGCAAGTAATCAAATAAAGTCGCTGTTTTTTCAAAAAATAACGGTAAATAGTACTCAATTCCTGTGGGGGCAATGCCTTCACCAATATTATTGTAGATAATGCTTTGCATTAAATCGCCGTCAACATGGGTACGATAGTGTTGGCGAAAGGTTTTAATACCTGATTTTGTTAGGGGAAACTCGTGGGCAGGTAGGAGTTCTACTGAGGATGTTTGCTTTTGACTGCGTTGTGTTTCAGGGTCAAAAATGCGAATGGTTTCGATTTCGTCATCAAATAAATCAATACGGTAGGGCTGGTCAGCCCCCATTGGAAAAAGATCAACTAATGAGCCGCGCGTCGCATATTCACCATGCTCAAGTACTTGGCTCACATGACGGTAGCCTGATTGTTCCAGTTCTTGACGTAATAAATCAATATCTAAGGTATCACCTGTTTCGAGCAACAGCGTGTGTGCAGTGACAAAATCGCAGGGTGCAAGACGATGCATTAAAGTTGAAACTGGCACAATGAGCAAGCCTTGGGTGGTTTTTGGTAAGGCGAGCAGTGTTTTTAAGCGATCAGAAATAATATCTTCTAGAGGGGAAAAGATGTCGTAGGGTAACGTTTCCCAGTCAGGAAAAATATGGATGTTATCAGTATCAGAAAAAAAACGAATATTGGCTTCAGCTTGATAGGCACTTTGCATGTCTTCAGTGATTAAAACAATTAATCCTGTATGTGTCTTTAATGCGTGTGCAATGAGTAGATCTTTGGCACTACCATGCAGCTGTCCCCAGCAGATGGGTTCGTTGCTTTTTTGCGGGTAAATAGGGGAGAGAGTGGCTTCAGTCATGACGGGGCTAGGGTGATAAATAAAGTGCGAGATTGTAGCGTTTATACGTTATACATGAAAGCATACTATGGGTTAGTTTTTTATAGATGAGTTTGGTTATTTTTGATAATACTTATCATTATTTATTTCTATTTTTTTGATAAAAACTACCATTCAGTGATGCTAAGAGTGGCGATAGTCGGAGGAAATGTATCCCTTTGTATGTTTCAAGGCAAAATGAATGAAGGCTAATAGATTGATCAAGTTTATCTGCAATGTGTGTGTTATATTTATTCTTTTTTACAGTAGATCTTACTGTTTTTTATGATTGCCTTTGAGTTTAAAAATAATCTACATGATTTGCTAGATGCATACATGTGAACATAGTTATCTGAGCATCTATAGTTAAAAGGAGTTAAATTTTGGGACAGGAAGCGATTGCGTTAAAGGGTGAAATGGCTATGCAATCTATTTTGCATATCCATACCACTGATATTCAAGAAATCTTACAGGCTTTAGAAAAAAAACGTGATGAAGCTCCTCAATTATTTTTAAATAGTCCATTGGTGGTGGATTGTAAGGCTGTTATTCCCCAAACGCTTAGTTTAGATTATGCTGCGTTGCATTTAGGGTTACGTGAGTTAGGATTTGTTCCTGTTGGTATTCGTCATGTTAAGCCTGAAACAACAGAATTGATGATTGCTACGGGATGGGTGTTGTTACGTGATTCAACAGCAAGACAAATGGAATTGAAATCGCAAGTACAGGAAGAACAACGTGAAGAAGCTATTTTAGAAGGCGATTATGTACTTGAAAGTAGAACAAAAGTTATCAAGCGCCCTGTGCGCTCAGGGCAACAGGTTTATTCAGCTGAGGGTGATATTGTTGTGTTGGCGCATACCAGTGCAGGTTCAGAAGTATTGGCAGATGGTTCTGTGCATATTTATGGAAAACTTGGTGGAAGAGTATTGGCTGGTATTAATGGTGATCGTTCAGCGCGTATTTTTTGTCAGTTCTTAGAGCCAGAATTAATTTCCATTGCGGGACAATATCAACTTTTTGATGATGCTGAAACCTCCTTAAGAGGACAGCCAGCAATGATTTCTCTCAATGGTGATAGTCTTGAAATAGAGCCAATTGTATAATTTTTCATCTGAATGATTTCTTAAATGAAGTGACATTTGCCGAACGATTAACGGAAAAATTTAATAAGGTGAAGTCATTTATGTTATTTAGTTTTTGTTCCTAAGTGAACGTCTATTTTGAAGATATTGGGATATTTGGTAGAAGACCTTGTTGTTTGATGGAGGGGTTGTCTGTCTGAATTTTTTCCTTTTTTGTTGTGGATTTAATCAATGTGAGAGTTGTATAAAATATTGAAATTTTTATAAATTGTTGTTTTTTTTTGCTATTGTAAATGAGGTGTATCGGTCTTAATAGGAGTCTGGTATATTTTAAAGGAATTGGATTTTGAGTGTTTAGTTTAACGCTGGAGAGTGAGTTTGAGTAAAGTAATTGTTGTTACTTCAGGAAAAGGTGGAGTAGGGAAAACCACATCAAGTGCTGCCTTTGCCACAGGTCTTGCACAAAAGGGCTTTAAGACCGCTGTTATTGATTTTGACATTGGTCTGCGCAACCTTGATCTTATTATGGGGGTTGAGCGACGCGTTGTTTATGATCTTATTAATGTTGTTAATGGTGAGTCGAATCTTAGACAAGCACTGATTAAAGATAAACGTGTTGATAACCTCTATATTCTGCCTGCTTCACAGACCCGTGATAAAGACTCTCTAACACGAAAAGGGGTTGAGAGTGTCCTTAAGGAGCTGAAAGAGGAGGGCTTTGACTATATTGTTTGTGATTCACCTGCGGGGATAGAAAGAGGTGCTTTTAT
>CAYNGN010000174.1:0-6193 GCA_964396615.1 uncultured Thiothrix sp.
TGTGACTTATCTCTTAACATCAACTTTAGGTGAAGAATCCTTAGCGTGGTTTGAGGTTATTGCCGCAGGTGATATCGTGCCAGCGAAAAAGCCTGCGGCGGATATTTATCAGTACGCAATGGATAAAATGGGGATTAGCGCTGCCGAGACATTGGCGTTTGAAGACTCGGAAAATGGGATTTTGTCATCAAACGGTGCAGGGCTGAGAACCATTATTACCACAAATAGTTATACTATCAAGCATGATTTTTCTGATGCATTGATTGTATTAGATCAAATGGGAGAAGAGGGACAGCCGTTTAAGGTGCTTGCAGGGGATGCGGGTAAGCATCAGCAGTTGACTGTGGCAATGTTAGAAGAACTACATGCAAGATAGTTATGCTTTAGAGTCTTGAGTAATAGTCTTAAAACATTAATTTTAGGCAAAAAAAGAGGCATCTGATGAATCAGATGCCTAACCGCTAGGAGGTGTAAGCTTCATTTCTGAAACTTACAAATGCTTAGTCAGCAAACATAACGCTTTGGTTCATTTTATTAGCAAAATAAAGTGTAAAAACACTATTGTTTATTACCACACTTAATTTTTATCGGTAGCTTTATGCCGTATATCTTTAAAATAATTGATTTTTTTATTTTTAGTGTCTATGAATAAAATTCAAGTAATTGATTTAAATAAAATAAAATTTAGCTGTTTTTGATAGTACAAAGGTAGAAAATGATGATTAAAAAAGGCTAAGTGATTGCCCAGATCGCATAGCTATGGTTATTGTTAATTGGTGCTGTTGCTTTATTGTTGATGTTTCCTAAGCCACCATACATCCACACTATAAACAGCAATACAGCCTAATGTGTACATTAGTAAATCACTGAAACTAAAACTCGTCCCAATGACGATACGTACAATTTTATTATCAATGCCCAAAACATCAACAAGATGAAAATATTGTGCAAACTCAATGGCAAAAGAAAATAACCATACGCCAATAGCAAGCAGTTTACTTTCTATATCAATAAATGATTTCACGAAACAATAGATAAGAATCACAACCAGAAAATCGCCAAAACTATGGCGAATAAAGGAGTCACTCGGCACAACAATGGCAATAAAAACCTCCATGGCAAAGAGAATGATCGTTAACCCTAAGTAAACCCTTTTATTTTGCATTATATCATTCCAGATTTTATCTTGTTCCCATCATCCACGATGGAAATGCATAGTTCAACGCTCCAGCGTTGATAATGGGTTTGAGTGATAGTCATGAGGATAATCCTATTATGCTACAATTTCATTATAATGTATGGAGTCGAAGAAATGTCTATTGTAACCAATGCAGATTATTTTTCCCCTGAGGACTATTTATTGGGTGAAAATGACCGAGCTGATGGCGAACGCTATGAATATGTGAATGGCAAAACTTATTTAATGGCAGGGGCAAGTCGAGCGCATAATCGTATCGCGATGAAATTTTCTGCCTTGTTGTTTAATCATTTGGAAGGGAGCGTTTGCGATGTCTTTCAGTCAGATATGAAAGTCTTTATACAAACGCTTGAAGATAGCCGCTTTTACTATCCTGATGTTCAAGTCAGTTGTGAAACAGAAGAACACTCACATTACAATATATCTCCTTGCTTGATTGTTGAGGTGCTTTCAGGAAGTACGGCATACAAAGACCGTACTGAAAAACTAGCCGCGTATCGTCTACTACCTAGCTTGCAAGAATATGTGCTGTGTTCACAGGAAGTCCCTTATATTGAGTGCTATCGACGTGTCAATAATTGGCAGCCTGAGGTGTACGTTTCAGGTCAAAGTTTGTTATTAGCATCGGTTGATTTGCAGATTGAAGTTGATACGCTTTATTGGTTTTTAAAAGAGGGGAGTCAGGGGTAATTTCCAAGGCGAGGAGATCAAGGGGACGCTACATATTACGCAACGGGGTAATCGAAGAGAGCGCTTATACATGGGCAGCAATTCGTTATGTGGAAAGAAACCCTGTTAGAGCAGGAATGGTTAAGCAAGCCCTTTTAAGACGATTATTCCTTTTTATGCTTACCTTATATCCGCATTTTCCTACCGCATGCATTTAAAATAGTTAGCTTATTTTTATAATTAATGTATAGATTAAATTTCAAACTGCTGATTTTAGATAAAATAAAATTAATTGTGTTTTCGGTAAAAATTTTTATACAAAAGGAATTGAAAGGATGACGAGAAAAAAAGAGACAACCATTATGCCGTTTTCTTGGCTAGATAAAATTTTTGAAAAATCAGCGCTATTGCCTAATCAGGGGGAAGTAAAGGTTCAAAATCTAGCGATACGCATTGATGCTTATGATCCAGAAGTGTTTCATTGGATAGAAAAATATCTTTATCCGCTTAATCTTGATAACGCGTTAGAGACATCCTTAACGTATAGCGTAAAACTTCTTCATGCCGATGGTCTTGTTCAATCAGTTCATCGTTTGATTAGTGAGTTTGTCGTCGACACAGTACCTGTATTCACAGGAAGACGGTATGTCGATAGAATATTGCTGAGTGATGATATTACCGTTGATTGCGATCCTGTTTTTGGCATGTTGTGGGTAACGGACCGTTCGAGTAATACCATCATCATTGTGCTATCAACTAAAGTGTGTTGGCCGTTGTTAGAGGTATCACGAGTTGTGCGTGATTTAATTACCCGCTATTTGGCTGATCAAGGCTGGGTTGTTTTTCATGCAGGGGCAGTGCGGCTAGAGGATAAAAACTATGTGATTATTGGTAATAGCGGCGCAGGAAAAACCTCTTTTATTATTGCTTTATTATCCGCAGGTGCCGCTTATATTGCCAATGAACGTGTTTTTGTGAAAATGAAAGAAGGTGTGGTACATTTGCTTTCTTTCCCAATGCCCATTGCGGTGGGGCTTGGGACAATGGTGCAGTATCCTGAACTGATTAAATTCATTCGCGAGCCTCAATTTTTAAAATATCCCCCGAGACGTATGAATACTGAATGGATTCATAGTCACCCTGAACACAAGTGGTCTGAACTTGATGATAAACCTCAGTTTTTAGCCGAAGACCTCATGGATAGTTTTGCAAGTAAGGCGGGGGTTTTTGGAGGAGTTATTGATGGTTTGATTGTACCTTCTTTTCAAAAACATCAACCAATAAACATAGAATCATTGGCTAAAGATGAAGCATTAGCCATGGTAAAAAATAATTGGTTTGATTCACAGAATGATGATATTTACCCGCCTTGGATGCCATTGAATTTTGCACAAGCCTCGCCTGAAGAGGTTAATGGAGCAATTTCTGGTTTAATAGCATTGAATAGCATTCGCTTTCAATTTTCAGCTGATAAAAATAGACGTAATGAGATAAAGGGTTACCCCGAGTTGTTAAACAGTTGTTTCAAGCACTATTAAAAAGTAATACACCGCTTATCAGTTGATTAATAGCGTTAGCTCTATGTAGCTCTAAAAAAAATGCCTCTATAGACTAGTCTTGGGTCATGGTGCTTATTATTGAAAGGTATAAAGTAATAATAGCCACCTAAAATTTCATTTAGTTATTTTTTTGTGACTAAATATCATAACTGACCGACAAGGAGATAAAGTCATGAGTCAAATTCACGGCTATGGTGGGAATTATAATTCCTTTCAAACACATAATGTTGAACGTAATAATTCTGGTAGAGACGATTTTTCTAGGCACTTTTCAGATTCATCAGGACGTGGTTTTGATAATCCTGGTTTATCAATGTTATTTAAACAACTGGTTAGTGGGTTACAAGGACATGATAGTTTCCCATCGAATAAGGTGGGTGGCTCAGGAAATGGAGGGCGTATAGGCGGTGTTGGACATGGGAATAATAGCTTCCCAGCTAATGGCGGTCGTGTAGGTGGTGGTGATCATGGACATAATGGTTTCCCATCAAATAGAGGTGGCGGTTCTGGTTCAGGGGGGGGTCGTGTAGGTGGCGGTGATCATGGACATAATGGTTTCCCGTCGAATAGAGGCGGTGGATCAGGCTCAGGCGGCGGTGGTCGTGTAGGTGGCTATGGCGGTTATGGTGGCTTTCCATCTCATGGTGGTGGCGGTTCAGGCTCTTAGTTAGCCTTTTATAATAAGCACTTAGGTCATTAATGAGCTAAGTGCTTTTTTTATTTTGTAGGAGTAGTGCGGTGACTTATCAACCTCCCCAAATTTATAATCAATTACATTTTGCTGAATATTTAGACGGTGGTCAGCAAACACCTTTATTATTCAATTGGGCGAACTTACAAGGAGCCATCCCAGCACATAGTCAGTATCACTTTAAAACAACGGATAGCAAAACATATCAATCAAATTTAGCAGTAGACTATGTGTTTGAGGATGAGCAAGAAAAACTTAAAGCGTATTCGCATAGTTGTCAGCAGCTCTTAGGTCAAAAACTGGTTGCTATCGACTTTCCTGGAGGAGTGCATCGTAGTTCATTTCGTCTGATGTTAGAAAATGGTCATTCTGTCATTGCATCACGGCGTGCTAATGCCGGCCGATCATTTTATGAGTCATTAATCATGAGACGCTTGGAAAAGCATCAAGCGCCCATTCCCAAACACTATGCTTATAATGGTTTAGTGATGATCCAAGAAGAGCTGTTAGGAGTGCGCCTTTCTGATGCATTGCAGAACTGCTCAAAAGAACAGTATGTGACCATGATGAGCAGCGCTTTAGAGGCCTTGCTTGAAATACATCATATCGCTGAACAAGAAAAACTAAGTGAAGTGGTACCGATTATTGGTTGTGAGCCTGATTGGTTGATTGCGTTTATTGATCGAACCGCACTATTAGGCAATTACATGGGAATTCCCACAGCAAAACTACCCGTAAAACAAATCTATGATTGTTTGCTGTTATTAAAACCACGTTTTATAAAATGGGATGCTCGCCCTGGCAATGCAATGCTCGGTGATGATGGCAAAGTGAAATGGTTTGATTGGGAGCATTGTTGCGCCCGTAACCCCATGGACGATATGGCGTGGCTATTATGTGATGATACGGTACCTAATTATCCAGACGCTGAAGATCAGCTGATTGATACTTATTTAGCGGCGTTTGCTGATGATCGAAAGTTTGATGAAGCGCGGGTTTACTTGGACGTTTTTGGCATGCACCATGCGTGTGTGCGGCTTTGTAGAATTTTACATGAGAAGGATAATGACTCATGGCTTGTTTATGAAAACAGGGTATCTGTTCAACGGGGAACACAATTAAGAATTGCACAACAGTTGTGTAAAAGAGCTTCCCGCTGGGCAGGAAAGAACGCAATGACAGCGTCATTAGCAGAGTGGTTTTTGCAAATTGCTAAGCGTTTACCACGATTGTAATTGTTAAGAAGTGTTGAACCATGCATTATAAAAATGTCGCCTAGAACCCCTATTGTCTCTATGATATGCCATGCTATCATGTGTGTCTTTTTATATCTTTTAACCTAAGTTGAGTGATAATTATGGCAGATGAACGTTCGGTTACCGTAGAACGGAATACTATGGAAACCCAAATCCGCGCCAAAATAAACCTAGATGGCACAGGTGCAGCTCGCTTTAAACTAGAAGTGCCTTTTCTTGAACATATGCTGGATCAAGTTGCTCGCCACGGGATGATTGATCTTGATATAACCGCCAGTGGCGATCACCATATTGATGACCATCACACCGTAGAAGATGTGGGTATTACCCTTGGCATGGCATTTGCTAAAGCTGTGGGAAATAAGAAAGGCATGACGCGCTATGGACATGCCTATGTGCCACTTGATGAAGCTTTATCAAGAGTGGTGATTGATTTTTCGGGTCGTCCTGGTTTATATGATTCGGTCAAATATCCACGTGCTACGATTGGTAGTTTTGATACTGATCTGTTTCATGAGTTCTTCCAAGGCTTTGTTAATCATGCCAATGTTACTTTGCACTTAGAGTGTATTTCTGGCAATAACGCACATCATATTGCTGAGACCGTGTTTAAAGCCTTTGGGCGTGCCTTACGCATGGCGGTCAGTATGGATGAGCGTATGACGGGCATTATTCCTTCAACGAAAGGAATCCTCTAAGATGTCATTCATTGCCATTATTGATTATGGTATGGGCAATCTGCGTTCGGTGTCACAAGCCATGCAGCATGTCAGTCATGACGATACAACCATCATGATTACTGCTGATCCTCTGTTATACA
>CAYNGN010000175.1:0-6179 GCA_964396615.1 uncultured Thiothrix sp.
TGTTTGGTGGTGATGATATACCATTGATCAGGGTCTAAAGCGTGTAATTTCTCGGCAATGCCCAAAAATAATGGGTTCTTATCCAGCCAATCTTGTTCATTCCGCTCAATCCATTGGTCACGCATTGTGCCAAAGGCTTTTTTTAGTGCTGTTGTTTCTAATTTTTCCTTAGTGAGTAGTGTTGCGATGTGCTGTTCGTAGTGAGTACACAAATCAATAATATCAATCTTGTTGTATAGTAAGCGCATAATCAATATGGCTTCATACCCCGTTTCAATATAGGGGCGTACTTGTCGAAAGGCGGAGATTAATTCATTATTGATATGGGCTTGTTGCATCTCTGGCCAGTAGGTTTGTGCTACTTTCCAGCCTGTTATAGCCGTTTCAATGGCACTGTCACAAATGACACCATCGAAATCAAGGGCATAGACAGAAGGCTTGCTGGTAACGTTACAAATGACAAGTACCCCCTTCATAAACAGCCATCACTGCTTCTAATTCATGATAAATAAAATCCCGTTCAGCGGAGGAATAAGCACTGAGTTGCTCTGGAATCTGCTGTTTTTTTAATGCGTATAATAATTTATTGACGGCGATACAGCCTTTACTAGCAATGGCTTCAATGGCTAATTCTAACGTGCTGTAATCCAAATTTTCTATTGGGGTATGGGTGCTGATTGAATATTGACGTGATCGCATAGGATAACAACTGGGTAAGTTAAAAGGGGATGTTGCAATAAAAATTGTAACATTGTTAGCAGTATTTTGTGTTGTATCGGGTATTGACCAATATCAATGATTGGGTGATTTAGTGATTACTTGCTCATTTTCGGTTTTTTCTTTTGGGATTATGGTAATTCTGATTATAGGATGATGTATTTGCAAATGGTGGGTTATCACCCTGTAATGTAGCAACTAATTTTGTTAATAAAATGCGTAAAAGTCGGGATAGAATGGGATGCTTGTGAAAATTTTTCTGGTGTTTATAAGGGTTTTGCTGAGCGGAAATGAGAGAAGTGGTTCTTTCGTGGGCATTATTTTTTTTAAGGGGGGCAGAGGGTAAAACTCTGCTAATAAAACTCTCTTTGGGGATGTTATTCATTATTTATTGCTCATATAGTATAGAGTAACAAAAATATTTCTGATAATCAGCTACTTGGTGATAAACAAGAGTTACTATTAATAAGTAACCCTTGTTTATGAAGAAGTATCTATGGCGTGGAGATACTCCTTAACGAGCACATTCCTTGTGCTGTCCTGCGTATTATAGGTGATTTTAACGATTTTAACGATTGTTGATTGAATTAGTTGATATTTTGTTACTGACACCTGATAAACAGATAGAAGTCGCATTTTGTCTGTTTTTTCTGCGGAAAAAACCTAAACCTACAAGCAATACAAGGAGTGCAAGATTAAAGCTGCCACCTGCTCCCTTCGGGTTTTCTGCTTCTGTAATTGTTTTATTGTCATCATTTGTAGGAGTGGCTTCAGTGTCGACAACCGCTATAGGCACTGCTGAAGTAACAACAGTGGGGTCAGGAGTACTTACTACTGTATTTTCAGATTGCGCATTATCTGTACTGCTTGGAGAATTGCTATCTGCAATTGTCCCTGTTGGTGTTTCTACAGGAGGTTCTATCGGTGTTTCGGTAATCGTTATGGTAAAGCATTGAATCTCAGACGATACACCATGACCTTTTTTAGTCACTGCTTTCATGCAAATTTCCGCGCTACCCTGTGTATCATCCTGAGTGGTGAAATGCAATGAATGTGATGGATGGCTTAGCCAAGGCTGTTCACTAAATAATACTGGATTGGAGTTTGAAGTAACATAAAAATAAATCGGCTCTAGGTTATCACCCCCATGAGGTAGCTGTGTTCCACCTCTGCCATCCGTTGCTTGGGTTATCCAATCTGCAACTTGTACGATGCCTGCATCATAAGTTGTTGTATAGCGCATGGCTGCTAGGGTAACCGTTGGTTTTGCGGGCTGTACATTAATACTGACCGTTGCAGTGTCTGCGGTTAAAGCGGTTATGGTTGCGCTTGCTGTTGCAATAGCAATGGCGATTGTTGTTGCTGTTACCGTCTCGCCATTAGCGTTACGTAGGGTATAACTAAAATTATTTTCGCTTGGCGTATAAATAATTTCTGCAACCGTTTCGGTGAAAACGCTTGTCTCGCTATTATTATTGCTTGTGAGGGTATAAATAAAGGTTTCACTGTCCGTAAAATCTTCAGTAGGCGTATGTATAGCGACTGCCGTTGCTGTTGCCGTTGCTGTTGCATCTTCTGTTGAGGCAATTGCGATTGCAGTCGCGGTAGCAATTGCCTCACCGTCAAGAGCATTGCTGATCGTAAAGGTAATGCTTTCTGTGTTCCCTGTGTTCTCTGTGCTATTGGGTATGTTGTCTACATCCCGAAAAATAGTTGCTGTTCCATCAGCATCTGCTATTGCCTCTCCCCCCTCATTATCATTGATGGTAAAAGTGAACGTATCTGTGTCGGTAAAATCGCCTTCTGGTGAAAGAACGGCAATAGCGGTACTCGTTGCTGTTGCTGTTGTTTCAGTAAGGTAGCCATCACTAATGGTGTAATCAAAGGTATCCGTACCAATGAAATTTGCATTGGGTGTGTATACAAAACTATCGCCTTGTTGCTCAACAAAACCATGCGTTGGATTGGTATAGCCAATAATTTCTAATAGGTCGCTATCAAGGTCAGAGTCATTGTCAAGTATAGCAATAGGAACGGGGGTATTGAGTATTGTTTCAGCCGTGTCATTAACGGCATTTGGCGTGTGATTCATTGCCTCAGACGAATCTTCGGCCCATGTATTATTGACTAAAAGGGTTAAAAACAGGACGAATAATATGTTAATAGCCACTTTATAGGCTTGACAGGGAAGAGGCATAAGCGACATTTATCTCTTTGTTTTAATTTATAGTTTTTTAGGCAAAAAAAACAATTAAACGATAAATATATTGTTTAATTGACTTGGTTTATTCAGTTTTTATTCATCTTACAGTAAGTGTATTCGTTGAGGTACCTTAATAAGTCGTTTTTTCTATGAGAGATATAATATTAATTATCAATGGTGTATTTTTATTATTTTTCTATAATTTTGTATATTTTATATTCATATTGATTAGTTAATATAATGATAGTTTGGTATCTTCTCTAAAAAGCAGGGTAAAACTGGATTTTGAAAAAATAGAATTTTTATTAATCAATTAGTTATAAATATTTTTTGAGCTGTTTACCCTGAAATTTAGAGAGGATACATACATACATACATACATACATACATATGTTTGTTTAAATAATAATTTATATGGGGCTATTAAATAAAATCTATGAATGCAGTTTAAGATGTTGTTATTTCCTGATACAAACGGTTGAATTCACCGATAAACGTTTTTTTTGGGTATAGAAAGGCATAAGTAGCGGATGACTTGACTACGTTGTTTTGTTGAAAAATGAAACAATGTCCTTGTTGATATTTTATTCAGGATTAAGAAGATGACATTGCTTAAACGTCTGTGGGGATTAGGATTATTTACTAGTTTATTGTTGTTAACACAGGCAAACGCAGCTAATTATTCTCGTTCTATCACTATTCAAGTGGTTGCTAAAGAACATATAAAACTAAAAGGATCAGCGACTACTCATAGACTAACAAAAATTAAATTTGCTGATATTCAACGTAATAAGCCTATCAATCTAGGGACATTTGGTATTGAAGCCAGTACACAGGCAAACTGTAGTATTGGTTTTAGCTCTGCTAACAACTATCGTTTGCAACACGTGGAGCAAACAAACCGTTATTGGGTCGCTTATAAACTTAACTATAATGGTCAGTTAATTAACTCACCTACAAAAATAATAGCTGATTGTAATGTGGGTAATGGGGTACTTCTATTAATTCCTTCACGTAGTATGGATAATGTTGTTCCACAAGGAGTTTATCAGGATAAGCTGCGTATTATTGTTACTATGCCCTAAGGAACACGCATGAAGTAACTTGCGCATTTTGTCTTATCTTTTTGCTCCTGAGCAAATACATCGCCATAATCGTGCAACTTATTTCGTGCATGTTCCTAATTTTTTCCTGAATGTCTGATGATGTTGGTATTAAAATCTATTAAAAAATTTATAAATGACTCTTTTTATCTAGGCTTGGCATTGTTTTTTATCGTTGTTATGCAAGATATGTTGTCATTAAAAATAACATGGCTTGAAGCTTTGCAAACACAAGAGACGTTTAAGATTTATAGTGGTTTATTGTTGTTAGTTTATCTTTTAGCACAATTTGTTGTGCCTTATAATAAACTTTGTGAAACGCCTCATGTTACAAGGGCTTCCAGTTATAACCAACATAAACAGCGTGGCGCACTGGCACCGTTATTCTTTTTTATCCACTCAACAACTTGGGGGGTTGCTTATTTATTACTGTTGAGCATGGTTTATTTTGCTAATTTTCTCGTTGGATTATTCAATTATGAGCGAATAAAAAACCCCAGTTTACGCAGGCGGTTTTTTAAAAGTTGGTTGCTTTTACATATTACTTTAGCGGTTGTTCTCATGGCTCTCGTGGGGTTTCATTTATATGTAGTGGTATCGTACTAAATGATGAAAACGGCATATAAGGGCTATATTATTGGGGTGATTGTTTCTGTTGTTTTACTGGGGGTGTTGAGTTTATCTATTTTTCACTCTTTGCGTATGCCAGGTGCTTTGCATAATGGGCATGAAACATTGGGGTGTGATGAATGCCATGAGCAAGCAGAGGGATCATTTAGACAACAAATTCAGGCAAATCTACGCTATTTGTTTGGGCAACGCTCAACACCTGCCAGCTTTAATTTTATTGTGCCTGATAATAAAGACTGTCTAGCCTGTCATGAACGTGACGATGATCAGCACCCTGTGTATCGCTTTAATGAACCCCGTTTTAGCGAGGAACGAAAAGTGATTCAAGTGCAGCTTTGTGTTGCTTGCCATCAACAGCATCAGGGAGAGATGTTCACTGCTAATGTGCAAAACTGTCGTTATTGCCATAAAGACATGCGTTTAAACGATGATACTTTAACGACTTCGCATCAGACGTTAATTGAGCAGGAACGCTGGGATAGTTGTTTAGCGTGCCATGATTTTCATGGTAATCATCAGATGCAAATACCGACAACAGATGCTGCAATGCTTGATAAAAAGCGTCTTGGTGATTATTTGGCAGGGACGATAAATAGTGACCCTTATGCTGAGAAAAAAATAGTCTCTGCAAAAGAAACCCGTTATGAAAATTAAACCAACGAATAAAATTGATAGAGTCTTGATTATTATCATGGTCTTGGTGGGGATGTATTTGTTTATTAGCGCACCTGTTGTATTAGACGATGAGCGGCAACAAAAGAGGCAAGCTATTCCTGTGAAGCTTATGTTTCAAATTGTGGCAGAAGAAAACAATGGAATGCGCAAACAATGGACGAAACATATTGTTGGTGAAGGTAAAAACGTTGGTTTTCACTTTGGTCAAAATTGGCGTAAAAAAGGCGAAGATAAAGGGCCTTTACCTGCCTTATTTTTACGTGAAGTAGCAGCCTATTTAGAAAAAAGTCCTGTGCCATTAAGTCTCTTTTTGGGGTCAGACTTTCCGATTAGTCATGCCAATAAATTTAAAGGTTTTCAAGCAGAAGCCTTTCAAACAATGAAAAAAACGAACCAAAACCAATATTTTTTTGATAAGGAAGTGCAGCGCTATACCGCAATGTTTCCTGATAATGTTGTCGTTTCTGCCTGTGCTGATTGTCATAACGAACATGCTGATACACCAAAAAATGATTGGGTGATGGGGGACATGATGGGTGCAACCACATGGGCTTACCCACAAGAGACCCTAACACGTGATGAACTTATCGTGATTATTAGCGAACTACGACGGGCTTTTGCCAAAACGTACAGAGCGTTTGTGCAAAAAAGTCAGACATTTGCAAATAAACCGTTTGTAGGGAAGCAATGGCCCACTGATGGTTATTTTCTTCCAAGTGTGGATGTATTTATGCAGCGTTTTGAAAAATCAGCAGCAGAGTCTACGTTGTATTTATTATTGCAAGAGATTGAAATATAATCAATACGTGGTTTTTTGTGGGCTCTCTGGTTTTTCCCGTGGGAAGTAAAGC
>CAYNGN010000176.1:0-6147 GCA_964396615.1 uncultured Thiothrix sp.
TAGGGAGTGTCGGTTGTTCTTGCGCTTGTGTGGGTGTTTGATTGGGTATCACCTCGTTTAACGTGGCTAATGATGGCGGTTTTTCATCAGGTGTGGGGTGTTTTGATTTGATGTTAAAAGTAAATAGTCCAATAGCAACCGCTATAATAATGAGTAAGAGGTAATATTTTTTTTTCAAGGGGAAGCCTACTATCTGATTTAACTTAAAAAGCTGCAGTCCTTGATCAATGTTGGAATGCAGCATTCGCTATTTTAACGGAAAAGCTATTATTTGGGCGTTTTAAGTAATTGTACCGATGCGTTTCTCATTTTTGCACCATAGTAGCCACGCCAGACTTCTTTACTTTGACCAGCGTCTTCAAACACGATATAGCGTAAGTCATTAGGATAGTCGGTGAAAGTATAGGCTTCGGTTTTCCAGTTACTACTCCAATCACAAGCACCAGGAATGCGTTTTCTACCTGTTGTCCATTTCTTGATAAGCTCTCTTTTTGAGTTGAGTAGTTTTACGGTCATTTTATAGCGATCATTGCCACAATAGGTTTTAGAAAACTCTTCTGAAACCTTGATTGCAGGCTTGACGCTATCAAGAAAGGTTTTATCGAAACCTTTTGCCCAGAGATCAATTTTCTGACGTTTTTTATTCCAGCGATAAGAAGTACCAAAGTGCCCCGTACTCCAGTTGCCAAAAGAAACACCGTTATGGTACCAGCCATTACCACCACTGCGGACTACTTTCCATGTGTCAGCGAAAACACCCGTGTTATCACCATTGACAATAAGATTCTCTGAAGGCGTGTCGGTTGAGCCGTCATCACCACTATTACCGCCATCATCTCCGCCTCCCTTTGAATCTCTGAAGGCTGCAATCGTACTTGCGGCATTATTTAATGCGAGTACAGCATGTGCTTCTCCTTCTGTGCTAGGTTCTGTACCACATTTAAGTCCTGCACATAGTGCATCAGGATCGGAATGTTGATAGATCTTTTTGCGGGTATTGTATGCGCTGCTATAGGCCATTACGGTTGTAAATTCGCCATTAACACCATAGCCTCTGCCATAGGGATAAGCACCACTGGAATTTTGAGCAGCAGAATGACCTAAGCCCATATTATGTCCCACTTCATGAGCTGTTACATAGTCACCACAATTAATGCTGACATGGGCATAAGCATAGGCGTGATGGCTTGCTTTTGCGCTTGTACGGTAAGCGACACCACATGCGCCATCACCCGCATAAGGACGATAAATAATAACTTCATCAGCACCATGCTCATCGCGTAATGCTTGAATGGTTTGATCGCGGCGAATTTGACCAAGAATGGTGCTACTTGTTGCACTGTCATCCATATCATATTGTTGCATATGGACAAGATTGAGTTGAATATCAACGTTACTGTCACTATAAATATTATTGGTAACCGACATTAAATGCCGAATACGTGATTCCGCATCGCCATTGTATTTATTATTGGCTCCATCACTATAAATAGCGAGAACATCAACAGTATTTTCGGCATTCGCTTGTAGCGGAGCAAGCAAGCCTAGGGTGATGACAGGAATGGAGAAGTATTGTTTGTATATCTTTTTCATGGGTAGCCCTTCAGTTTTTTACATATCATGGTTACATATTAATCACTATTATAATTTTAATCTATAGTTATTATTTATTTTATTGATTTATTTTATTGATTTATTTTCTTATAGATTACGCTTGATACATAAGGGTCATAGGAATAAAGGGGTCAGTACCCAATAAAACACATCTAGTTGATTTAAATTGTTTTTTAAGACGGTATCTGCTCCTTTTATTATTGATGAAGGATGCTAAATAATGGCGTATTTTCAGCATTCAATATAAGATTTTGTATCTAAATTCCGTTAGTTAGCGTAAGCCATGCCAAGCATTTTTAAAATACAAGGTATTGCTTCATGATTAACAATAACGTCATCGCTAACCTTCAGCAAAAATTTGAATTTTTACAACATTGCGATAAAAAAAATCGTCAGGAATTTATTAAGCAAGCAACACACGTTCAATTAAGGAAAAACGACCATGTTTGCCAGAAGGGTAATGACTGTACACATTTAGCGTTATTGTTAAAGGGCAGTGTTAGGGTTTATATATTGGCTGAAACAGGACGAGAAATTACGTTATATCGTATTCATGCGGGTCAAAGTTGCATTCTAACCGCTTCATGCATTCAAAGTGATGTCGCTTTTCCAGCATTTGCTATTTGTGATCATGCAATAGAAGCGGTGCTTATCCCATCCGCTTATTTGCAAAAATACTTGGATGAATCAGCCGTTTGGCGACGCTATATTTTTGGTCTTGTTTCTCAACGTATGACCAGTGTGATTAGTCTTGTTGAAGAAGTTGCATTTCGCAAACTTGATCAACGTATTGCCTGTTTATTACTGCAATATCAACAAAAAAACCACTCATCAACCATTCAAGTAACTCATCAGAAAATTGCACTAGAACTCGGTACTTCGCGTGAAGTTGTTAGTCGAATTTTATTAGATTTTCAACAAGATACAATGATTAAACTAATTCGCGGCTCCATAACCTTGCTTAATTATAAGAAAATAAACAATAAGGCCAATAAGTGAAACTTGCTTTTTGCGTAACAATTGTCACAGACAAAATAGACAATATCTTTACAATCTCGGCTGGTATTTCCCCAAATACAGTTATTGCAACAATGCTTTTCTCAGATGAATGAATGATTTAAGCATTATTTTTACTACTAGCCATGTGAATAAAACCATGAAAAAAGTTATATCAATCATTACCTTATGCACACTATTTATTTCTATAAATATAAATGCGACTCCTCATAGAATGCACGCTATCACGCACCATTGGATGCCACTTGATTCAAGCAACAACCATAATAACTATAGTTATCAGGCAATAGAAAATGCGGCTATGCTACCTGAAAAATATGTTGTTGTACCCAATAGAAGTGACTCAACCATCACCCTACTTGCAACACCTTCAGGTGATGTGCTGAAAAAAATCACCGCTGCTGATACAGGGTTTGATTTTGAACCGATTTATGCCTCTTCACTACCAAAACTTAAGCTAATTGCGGTTTCAGATCGCATGCATAATCAGATTATCTTTTTTGATAACCAAAACTTTGCTTTCTTAGGCACAGCGCCTGCATCTGCTGGCATGTTCCACATGTGGCCAAACCCTGAACAGGATACCTTATTTGCAGTGGCTGATATTGATCGTGTCGTGGATATTATGACGCTTAAACGTTTTGGTCAGCGAATTATCTATAAACGCCACTCACTAGCAGTTGGTAATGAAGCTACAACGGGTAAACCACACGATATTATGGTTGATCGAACTCATATTTATGTAACGATGATCGGCGTTGAAAACGAAGAGGGTAGCAAGAATGATCTATTGCTTAAATACAATCGCAATTCATTAGCTTTAGAAGGAAAATTAACCTTCTCGTTTGATATTCATTTAGGCTTACCCTTAGATTCCCCTTACCTTCTCGTACCTGAAACAACCACAGGCAAGCTTAATTATCTTGATAAGAAAACCTTGGAAATTGTCGCCGAAGTTAATGACGTAACAGGCGCGCATGGTATTTGGTGGAATAAGGATGCCTCAAAAGTTTATCTTGCAAATTTTGGCTCGCAAGGTGCCATGTCAATCTATGAAGTTAGGCAAACAGTCGATTCCGCAAACTTTAGTGCTGAGAAACGTTCTACACATGATTTAGTCGATGCTAAGGCACATAACATTACTGTTGATTTTGTAAATCAAGTGATGTTTGTGACACATTCAGGTTCCAATGTTGATGGACAGTTAAACCGCAATGTTTCACTTTTTTCAGTCGCGGGAACACCTCGATTTATAAAAAGCATTGAATCAGGCGCAAATCCTTTGGGTATTTTACTGGTAGATAGAGCGCTATAGTTTATCTTGGCATACTCCCCGTCATAAACGGAAGGGGAGTATGCTTTATCACACCTTCACTTTTTCAGAAATCCTGTATAACTGCTCGCAAATTAACCTTTAGTTTAACCGTAAAATACTTATGTAAATAGACCCAACAGGGAAAAATTAAATCATCGAAACAGAAATAAACAACACGCAAACTTCTTCTTTCCAAACATTGGGCAATGGTAAGAAAGATAGGCATCCTTCATAAAGTGTAAACTACTTTTTAGCTATATGAAGGATGCCAAGTTTCTTTTGATTTTATCTATTGTGAAAAAATTCCAGCTACCAACTTAAGGCGGGATACTGATTTTTTTACTCCCCTTTATTCCGTATAGCACCCACACAAATATGTAGATATGTAGTTATCACATGCTATGATAAAGCAAAGACACTTGGGCAGTGTCAAGCACATTTTTAGAGTGGGGGCACTAAATAATGAATTATAAATCTATCCTTTTCTTAGGATTAATCGCATTACAAACGACTATTGCACACGCTGACTGGTCATTCACCAAATTATTAACCATCAACCATTACGGTTCACCTTCTGAAAACGATGGTTTCCATCCAGAGAGTTTTC
This sequence comes from uncultured Thiothrix sp., assembly GCA_964396615.1. Taxonomy (GTDB): domain Bacteria; phylum Pseudomonadota; class Gammaproteobacteria; order Thiotrichales; family Thiotrichaceae; genus HyVt-477. Next base: position 4,554 of record CAYNGN010000176.1, read on the forward strand.
TGTTTGAAAAAACACTTGATGACACTCATTATTATTCAATAGGCGTTATCGAAAATTCAGAAGAACGCATCGGCATTGTGGCTGGCTACTCAAAGATATTTCATCAACTTGATAAACTTGATTTCACTCGCACTATTTCAAGCAACTATAAAAAATTACCTTTTATTACCCCTATTCCAACACTAGGTCTACACTACCATCTAACCTCAAAAACCAATGTGAGAATAGAAGCGATACCAGTGCCAAATAGCAATCCTTATATTCTGTTGATAACCAGTGTAAATGTTAATTTTTAGCATATGCATAGATGTTCAGATAATTACGTTCACATTTTTTGTTCCAGCCAGTCATATGCATTATTAAAAATAATCCACATGGCTTGCTAGGTTCATCAACGTGAATGTAATTATTTGGACATCCCCTAATCCACAAACACCCGCGCATTCCTAAACATGCGCATCCAAGGGCCGTCCTCGCCCCATTCATCAGGCTTCCATGAATACTGTACGCTCCTAAATAAGCGTTCTGGATGTGGCATCATAATCGTAAATTGCCCACTTTCGGTGGTTAAGCCCGTGATACCTGCGGGTGAACCATTCGGGTTATACGGATAATCTTCCGCTACCTTTCCTGCATGATCAACATAACGTAAACTCACTGTGCCCGTGTCAACAACGGCTTGTACATCATCATCCCCTTGTTGTTCAGCAAACACCGCACGTCCTTCACCATGAGAAACAGCAACAGGTAATAATGAGCCTTCCATGCCTTGTAGGAAAATAGAGGGCGATTTCATCACTTCAACCGTACTCAAGCGTGCCTCAAACTGCTCGGATAAGTTACGATGAAAACGTGGCCAATGTTCGGCATTAGGAATGATGTCTTTAATCTGTGAGAACATCTGACAACCATTACACACGCCCAAAGCAAACACATCATCACGTGAGAAAAACGCACTAAACGTCTCTGTCACTTGGCTATTGAGCAAAATGGATTTTGCCCAGCCTCCTCCTGCTCCCAACACATCGCCATAGGAAAAACCACCACAGGCGACAACCCCTGAGAAATCATCAAAGGTAACGCGTCCATCAATAATATCGGTCATATGCACATCAACGGCGCGAAAACCTGCTTTATCAAACGCTGCGGCCATTTCTTGCTGACCATTCACACCCTGCTCACGCAAAATAGCCACTGATGGCCGCGTATGTTTAATATACGGTGCAGCAATATTCTCATGACTATCAAAGCTTAAATTAACCGGTATGCCCCTATTATTGGGTGTGGCAATCGATTCAAATTCTTGCTGGGCGCAGGTTTCGTTATCGCGTAATGCCTGCATACGGTAACTGGTTTCAGCCCAATATTGCTGCAAGGTCACTCTAGAGGCGGAATAAACCGTTTCACCCGCCCAACTAAACCGTATTTCATCATCATAATTTAATTGACCAATAACATGCGAGTGCTTCGCTAAACCTGCTTCACGTAAAATAGACAATACATCTTCTGTATCAGAATGATGGACTTGAATCACTGCGCCTAGTTCTTCATTGAATAACGCCTCAATGCTATTACTGCCCATATCATCCGGCTT
>CAYNGN010000177.1:0-6123 GCA_964396615.1 uncultured Thiothrix sp.
GCGTAATTCGACGAGAACCACTATTTTTTTTTGGGGCGCTAGTGGTGTTGCCGGTGTGCTGTGTAATGCTTCAGCCTGTGCTTGCTGGGAAAGAAGACCTACACCAAAAGGTAAGCTTGCGCCTAAAGAACTGAGTTTGATAAATTTTCTGCGATTCATAATAGCCCTCTATTAAGTTAACTGATAAGCAGGATCAGTGAGTAATGCATGTAATGCGCGTACTGTGTTTTTGCTATCAAGTGCGTGTTGGGAAAGTGGATCAACTATTTTATTTGCCAATAGCCAAGCTATTTTTTGTTCTTTAGATAAAATAGGAATTCTGGCTATATCACGCTGATTAGCTTTGCTAATAAGGCTAGACATGAGATTAACTCGTGTTGGCAAAGTGTAAGTATCAATCCAGTCTTGCCCAACACTATAACCCTTGGGAGTTTCAGGACTAAATAATGACTGACCTAAAGCGCTACAAAGATTGACAATGCGGCGATTACTGAGAGGTGTTAATGTTAGGCTACGTAAAGAGCCTACGATGAGTTCTACGGGGGATTTTATTTTTGCCCCACGGTTTTGTGCTAACCAGAATTCACGACTGTTAAGTACCGTTGTTAGTAAAGTACGAATATCATAATCTGCACGGCGGAATGCATCCCCCCAATGACGAATCGTGACAGGATTTGGCGATTCATCACTAATAAATTCTGCCCAGAATTTTTGAGCAATTGTTTCAGCGGTATAAGGATTCTTAAGGAGGATATCAATAATATCATGACCATTAAAGTTGCCTTTTTTGCCCATAAAGGATTTTAAACTATTATCATGCTGCGCTTGATTAAGGACAAATGTTCCTGTGTTATGGTCAATTGACCAGCCTGTAAATGCTTGTGCTGCTCCACGTACATCAGCTTCCGTAAAGCGTCCTTCGCCTAATGTGAAGAGTTCAAGTAATTCACGAGCAAAGTTTTGATTGGGGCGACCCACTTTACTGGTATGGTTATCAAGGTAAATGAGCATCGCAGGATCGTGGGCAACAGCATGAAGTAATTGCTTAAAATTCCCCAGCCCTTGTTGACGAAACAACATGTTTTGTTTTAATAGCAGTGATGGTTGATTAATTTTATCAATGGAAGTTGTAAAATGGTTATGCCAAAAAAGTACCATCCGTTCGGTTAAGGGATGTGGCGTACGTAAGAGCATTTGTACTTGCCATTGTTTTAGTGCTTGCTTATCGCTATTTAAGCGCTGGTGTAACTGTTTGCGCTGTTGTGGGGTGTGTTTTCTATTCCATGTATACCATTCCATTAACGTGGGTGTGGGTAATACCCATTGTTTATTTGCAGCATAAACAATCTGATGCACACTTGCTGTTTTGGTGTTGTTTTGATGACGTTTTAGCTCTTGCCAACGTACCCCTAGACCTGTACGCACCATCAAATGGCGTATATCTTGTGCTGTTAAGATACTCATGAACCTTTTCTCGCTGAAGTTTTTTGAAGCTCCCTGCTTCGTATTAGTTGTTAGCACATAGCCCATTGTGCTTTTTTGAGTAGATAATGGTCATTGTAATATAATATTTATTTATGATAAGTATAATTTTTAATCAGATTGATAAATAATTACTTGATTCTTAATTTTATTTTTTTATAAGTTGTTAGGCAACTATGTATTTTTTGAGCGCTATAGTACAGTAAATCAGTGTAGTTATTGTGTGTTGTTGGCAGTGTACTACCAACAGGATCAAGTAGGATAATACGGATAGAGGATCCCTCAGTAAGTACCCGAGTTAATGGTTTACTTGCGGTTGGTTGAGAAACTAAACAACGTATCTTAGTCTTTTTTATTAGCTGACGTAGATGGCGAATGGTTTTAATGCCGAGTGGCAAGTCTTCATGGAGACTAATTATTTCGGGGGCTTCTAATTCATAGTGCTTGGCAAAATATTGGAAACTGGCATGAAACGTTAGGTAGGGCTTATGCTGATCATCGCGTAATAATTGATGAATATTTTTATCGATTTGCTTAATGTCTTTTATTAGTCTTTGACTGTTTTTTTGATAAAGCGTCGTGTGTGTTGGGTCTATTTTTATAAGTTTCACTGTAAGGTATTGCGCTATTTTTATGGCATTGTTGGGATCAAGCCAGAAGTGTGGATCTTGTGATGTTGTGATGTTGTGTCTTTTTTTATGTTCCTTATGTTCCTTATGTTTCTCATGTCCTTGATGTCCTTGATGTTCTTCATGTTCTTCATGTTCTATCTGTGTTTCATGATGCGTATGCTGGTGCTTTTCGGGCATAGGTAAAAAGGTGAGTTTAGGACTATCCGCTAGGGTAATAATCGTTTGCGTATCTGGATTGAGTAGGGGTGTTATAAATTGTTCAAGTGTTGGTGAAACACGCACAACAATAGTCGCCTGTGACAACGTGCGTAAATCAGAAGGACGAAAACTATAGTGATGTAAGTCAGCATTATCAGGCAATAGCTGCGTTGTCTTCATTTGCTCACCAACGATAGCATTTACTAATAAACAAGCATGTTTAATGGTACAGACAATAGTGGCTGATGAGGCTGTTGCAGAGAGAGTTAAAGAGGCGAAGGCGAGCAGTAAAAAAATGCGTATAATGCAGGTCATTTTTTAATAATACCATTCCGATGGAGAGGAAATAGACGATTTTTATGCGTAACAAACTACTGTCATTACACCATATTTGCCTGTCGTTAGGTCAGCGTGACATCTTGCGTGATATTAGTCTGGAGTTGCACGCGTCGAGCATTCTAACGGTTATTGGTCCGAATGGGGCGGGTAAATCAACGCTTATTCGCATCTTATTAGGTTTGCAGCAAGCGAATTCTGGAACCGTTTGGCTACGTGATAAGCTGCGTATTGGTTATGTACCCCAAAAACTGGCTATTAATGCACAAATTCCATTGTCTGTTCGCCATTTTGTTTCTTTAGTAAGGGCGAAATCGTTTAAATCGCACACCCTTGAACAAGTAATGGATTCTGTCGGTGCATTGCATGTGCTTGATCAGCCCGTACATTCTATTTCTGGCGGGGAACTGCAACGTGTTTTATTGGCACGGGCATTATTGAATGAGCCTGAATTATTAGTGCTTGATGAGCCTGCTCAAGGGGTTGATATCAATGGACAAGCAGAAATGTATCGCTTAATTGATCACTTGGTTAAAGAACGTGGTTTTGGCGTGTTAATGGTCTCGCATGATTTGCATTTAGTGATGGCAAAAGCCAATCATGTCTTATGTTTAAATCAACATATTTGCTGTCATGGTAAGCCTGAAGCAGTGAGCCAGCATCCTGAATACCTCAAGTTATTTGGTAATATTGCTGCCACACGTGATATTGCTATTTATACGCATGATCATGATCATCAACATGGCTTGGATGGTAATGTTTGTTCGTTAAAAAACTGTGAACGGCGTAAAACTTAATGGTTAACAGAGCATGATTATTGATGATTTTATCCTGCGTGCTTTAGTGGCAGGTCTTTGTGTCGCCGTGATGACAGGTGGCTTAGGGGTTTTTATTCTTTGGCGACGAATGGTTTATTTTGGTGATACCATTTCTCATGCGTCTTTATTAGGCGTTTCCTTAGGTTTTTTGTTGGGCGTGAGTATTAATGTAGGCATTATTGTTATCAGCTTGCTGATTGCATTATTAATGGTTTATATGCAACGTAAACGCAGTTTAGGCAATGATACAATGCTGGGCATACTTGCGCATAGCACCTTGTCATTGGGGCTTATTACCATGGGATTTATTGAAGGTGTGCAAATTGACTTAAATGCATGGCTTTTTGGCGATATTCTTGCGGTTAGTTATACGGATTTAGGCTTTTTATTGCTTGCTATGGTGGTTGTATGTGGCATTTTAGTGGCTATTTGGCAGCCACTACTCTCGCTTACTGTACATGAAGATTTAGCACGTGTGGAAGGGGTTAAAGTGACACAGGTTAGTTTGCTTTATACCGCCCTTATTGCCTTAACAGTTGCTGTGACGATGAAGGTCATTGGAGCGTTGCTCATTTCGTCGATGTTGATTATTCCAGCCGCGGCGGCAAGGCGTTTGGCTACAACGCCTGAAGGTATGGCTTTGATGGCGATTGTGGTTGGTATTATGGCGGTGCTTGGGGGAATGCTTCTTTCATGGTTTTGGGATACGCCTGCAGGGCCGTCTATTGTGATGGTTGCAACAACTCTATTTGTTGTCGTACATTTTATACCGCCTTCTCAAACAGGATGATGTTAGAGGGTTGGTAAAAGTATTTTTAAGAGAACTTTATGCTATTGAATCGTTTATCGTTGGTGTATTTGCCATACACTTATGGAATATCGTGTTATTAATTCAGCAAAGAAGTAAGTTGGCGAAGACGTGATTGTTTTGTGTGTTTTAGTTGATGTTTTTTAGATAGAAAACACCACAGTAACGCACTATTTTCACCTATACTGGCGCTTAATGTTATAAACTGAAAAAATAGTGAGTGATACTCGTATTGAGCTTGTGAATTATCTAGGGAAGGAGAATGTAGCAAAAGGAGAGCCTCGATGAAAAATATGTTTAATAGTGTAGATATTCCTCTTTACTCAATAGAAGCAACAACAGAAAATATTGATGCTGACCAGAATACGCGGGTAATTACACGTTTTGCTTCGCCAGTAAATGATTTTGCGGAGTTGATTGCTGTCGCAAGTCATAAAGGCTTATGTTTGTTAGAGTATAGTGATACGGGGCGTGTGGAGCGACAACTTGCCTCATTAAAGAAATACCATGCAGCACCACTTGTAGTAGGTAACAGCCCCTTTTTTGCTTTATTGTATCAGCAGTTGCAAGCTTACTTTGCAGGGGTATTAACACATTTTACGGTTCCATTAGATATTCGTGGTACAGCGTTTCAAATGCAAGCATGGGATGCATTATTGACGATTCCCTATGGCGAAACACGCTCTTACCAACAACAGGCAGAAGCTATTAATAATCCGAAAGCTGTACGGGCAGTTGCTAATGCCAACCGCAATAATCGCGTGAGTATTATTATTCCGTGTCATCGCGTCATTGGTAAAAATGGCACAATGACAGGGTATGGTGGTGGTATTTGGCGTAAAGAATATTTGTTAAATTTGGAAGTGAGTATTTAGGTTTAATAGTTTTAATTTTATTAATCAACGTTTAGATTGAGACAAAATACTTTAATTAAAGCGTTGCCAAAGGAGAGATTAGATGTTCAACGAACGATTTAAAATCGGTATTATTATTTTCATTACCAGTGTACTGATCAGTTGTGGTGCAACACCAAAAAATCAACTGGTTGGAAAATGGGCAGATGAGGGGCAGGAGAAATCAGGAGACTATATGGAGTTTCTTGATGATCATACTGTTGTTATGCGTACGAAAGCAGTTGAAACACCTGTTTTAGGAAAATGGACAATATCAGATAAGGGGGGAATTAAGGTTGATTTGACCGTTGCTGGCGAGATACAGAGTATTTTATTTCAACTTGATGATGATCAGCTTAGTTCAACAGGACCTAGTGGGGCTAAAAATAAGCTAGTCAAACTTTAATATCCAGACATCGTGGGGCAGTCCCACGATGTTTTTGACTAAATTTCGTTACTAATAAAATGCTCCCATAACCAACATCATCACTGTTAAAAATAGGACAGTCATAATCCCTCCCGCACGTAAAAAGTCAGTGACACGATACCCACCAGGTCCCATAATTAATGCATTGACCTGATGAGTTGGGATAAGGAATGAGTTAGAAGTAGCAACTGCAACCGTCAATGCAAAGAGGGCAGGATTACCCCCAACACCAATAGCAATATTCACCGCTAAAGGCACCAATAACACCGTTGCCCCTACATTCGACATCACTAAGCTAAACAGTGTTGCCAGTATGGCGATAGCTAGTTGCACCACCCATATGGGCATATCTCCTACAACGACCAATGTTTGCTCGGCAATCCACTTAGCCGTCCCTGTTTGTTCAACGGCTAACCCCAGTGGAATCAAGCTAGCTAGTAAAAATACGGTTTTCCATGAAACTGCACGATAGGCTTCATCAATATTAATAACACCTGAAATAATCATGCCAACAGCACCTGTTAATAGC